>JBIKZR010000363.1:0-2717 GCA_044354635.1 Crocinitomicaceae bacterium
GCACTTGCTATTGGATTGGTGGACGAATTGGGAGGAATTAGTTCAGCTATTTCCTATGCTGCAAAAAAAGCAAGTATAAAAGACAAGAAAATTCTTTACTATCCCTTGAAAAAATCAGATAAATTAACCGAACTATTGGAACAGTTGGACGAAGATGAGAATTCAGATTTAAATATAAGTTCCAATCAAATGCCGAAAGAACTAATTCGCTATTACAATCAATTAAAAGATATTGAAGCAATGACTGGCATCCAAATGCGCATGCCGTTTGAGATTAACATGCATTAAAAAATCAAAACTTACACGCGTTGAAGAAGCTATTCGATCACGCGATTTTTAGATATAAAAAAAAAACTCCATATACGGAGGTTTTTTTATGCTCTCTATTAAAGCTAAACATTAAATCTTGACGGTTTTATTTCGCTGCCATTTCTACAAAAGCATCGTATGAAACCTCTTTTTCATTCAATTTAACCGTACTCTTAAAAAACTGCGTTAATTTTTGTTCCGCCAACATATCAAAAACACGTGTTGACTCCTCTTTATTTTGTAAAACCTGCATCGCAGACGCTGTCAATTCAGCATCTTCCGGCGCTGGAATGCCATATTGCGCATAATTGCTAATCAACAAGCCTTTCGTGAAATCGATAACTTCCTGGTTGTCCAATTTGATTTGGTTGGTTTTGAAAATGTTCCCTTGGATCAATTGCCACTTCAAACTTTTCGAATAGCTATCAAAGTCCTTTTCAATCTGTTCCTCAGTAATTGGCGTTTCAGAAGATAGTTTTATCCATCTTTTTAAAAAGTCACTTGGTAAATTCACTTTCGTTTTTTCAACAAGATCTTCAAAAATATCACGTGTTAACATACGATCAGAATCATTTGAAAACATACCAGCCAAATCAACTGAGATTCGTTCTCGCAATTCTTTTTCGGAGGAAATTGTTCCAGGTCCAAATAATTTATCGAAAAGATCTTGGTTTAAATCCGCCAATTCCATTCGTTTAATTTCATTGATGGTCATTTGGAATTTATCCGAGATTGTTGGTAAATCTTCTTCTTGAATACCAAGCATTGCTGCGGTGTCTTTCGCTCCTCTAGATACTGTTACAGGATTGACAACAATTTTATCGCCAATTACTTTTCCAAGTAACGATTCTTTCACTTTCTTGTCTTCCGCAAATTCCATTGAAAAAGTGGAAGAATGTAAAATTCCACCTTCTAAAATTGAACCGTCGTCTTTCAATTCAACAAATTGAGCCAAAATCATGTCGCTTTCCGCAACTGCATTACTGGAAATCAATTTACCATAACGACGACGAAGGTCATCAATTTGCTTATCGATTAAGGCAGCATCTATTTTTACTTTTACGTAATCGTATTTACTTTTTGAAGACAATGGAATCTCAAAAGTTGGCGTTAACCCAATTTCATATTCAAAATGGAAAGTGTCTGGTTGTTCAAAACTTCCAACTACCTCCACACCCGCTTTTGGAATTGGATTCCCAAGAATTTCAATTTTATTTTCTTCAATAAACTTATAAAGTGCTGCATTGACAAGTTTATTCAACTCATCCACTAAAACCGCTTTACCATATTGCTTGTGAATCATCCCCATTGGAACATGTCCTGGACGGAATCCTGGAACTTTAGCGTTTTTTCGGTATTTATCCAGAGCAGCTTTTACTTTATCCTGGTAATCAACTTGAGCAATTTGCACTTTTAGCACTGCGTTTATCGCATCAACATCTTGACGAATTACGTTCATCTTTCTATAAATTTATAAACTATATTAAACAAAAATGGTCTCGTTAGAAAAAACGAGACCATTTTTAGTGCGGATGGAGGGACTCGAACCCGCATACCTCTCGGCACTAGATCCTAAGTCTAGCGTGTCTACCAATTTCACCACATCCGCAAATTTATTTCAACAATTTAAGACCTCGAGTGATCTTTTCCTTCCGTATTCAATACTTTCAGGAGTGCAAAGATATTGAATTATTTTAAACAAAGAAATTCTATGGCAGAAAAATATTTCTTTTCTTTTTTTGTGGAAAAGTCTTCTTTGGGAATGTCACTTTTCATTTGAATTCAAATTATCTTTGCAACAAAACGAAAGTATGTTGAGTATTGATCCAAAAACGTTACCAATTCCGAAACTCCACCAATATTTACTTGGAGCAATTGGACCGCGCCCTATTGCGTTTGCATCGACAATCGACGGGGATGGAAATCACAACCTTGCACCTTTTAGTTTTTTCAACGTTTTTAGTGCAAATCCTCCAATTCTAATATTTTCACCTGCACGTTCCGGCCGCACAAATACAACAAAAGACACCTATAACAATGTAAAAATTGTTCCAGAAGTGGTAATCAATGTCGTCAATTACGAAATTGTCCATAAAATGAGTTTGGCGAGCTCCCCTTATCCTGCTGGCGTGAGTGAATTTTTAAAAGCTGGATTTACACCCATTCCATCCGAAAAAATCAAACCTATGCGCGTCGCGGAATCACCAGTGCAATTTGAATGTATTGTAAAAGAGGTGATTGAATTGGGAACAGAAGGTGGCGCTGGAAATTTGGTAATCTGTGAAGTTGTTCAAATACACATCAACGAAGCGGTATTGGATGAAAACGGCATGATTGACCAGCATAAAATTGATCTTGTAGCACGAATGGGCGGAAACTGGTATTGCAGAGCCGACAATAAATCGATG
>JBIKZR010000362.1:0-2717 GCA_044354635.1 Crocinitomicaceae bacterium
TTCAGATTCACTTTAGGAAAGTAGGCTTTTAAAACTTCATGTATAAAAACGCAAGCATACGGCACTACCAGAAAAAAACAAACCTCTTCAATTGGTAGTTTACCTATATAAATTCCCATTAAATACTCAGGTGTAAAACCCCAAATTCCCTTTTGTGCGAAGTATTCGTCCCACACAAGAAAGGCAATCCCTACGCTTAAAAGAGCAGGAACTAAAGCTCTCCAATACGTATAAAAATGTACTTTTTTATCAAAACTTAAGCAAAATGGACCTGTAATCGTTACAAGGATTACCCATCCATACACACTCATAATTTCGCAGATTTACGTTCGAATGATTTTTTTGCTTCCAAATAATATTTTCTAGGAACGAGCAGCATTCCAAAACATTCACCGTCTTCTTTACCTTGGTATTTGTGGTGTACTTTGTGTGCTTTTCGAATTGCTAAGAAGTATGGCGTATCAATATCTCGCAACCATTTAAATCTTCTGTGAATGTAGACGTCGTGAATTAAAAAATATGCAAAACCATACGCTGCAATTCCATAACCTATCCAAACCGGAACGTATAAATCACTCATCATTCCAAGCATGATACACAACCAAGAAGGAATTGCATAAATTAGAAAAAACACATCATTCCGTTCAAAAAAGCCAGGTTTTACTTGGTGGTGATCCAAATGAAAAAACCACATCCAACCGTGCATTAAAAACTTATGCGTTGCCCAGGCCATGAATTCCATGCCTACAAAAGCTGCTAACAAAACAAAAGGTCCCCACCAATACATACGCTAAAATAGAGTTAAAAGAATAAAAAATACTGCTAAAATTAAGAACAAAGTAGAAAAAACCTTGTTCGTTTCTGCCAGTTTAAATTTGAAATACATCAGTTGCAAAGGCAAAGACACAAGGAACCAGCAAACATAGTTGTATAAGGGAATACTTCCATTTTTCCACTTCCAGAAATCACTTTCAACGGCAACGGGTTCCATCAAATAATCGAGTCCAGTCATCAGCAATGCTGCCAAAACAGCTTTAATAAAAATAGTAGTTTTAAATTTATTTACGATTGAAGCAGTCGTTACGGTTAACAATCCCCAATTCAAACCAATAACCCATGGCACACCGGATATTTTTGCGCCTAGATTTCTTCCGTAGCTATAATTCCCAAAAAGATATCCTGTATGAATCCCAATCCATTCGACGCCAATCCCGACGAGGAAACATACAACTAAAAAAAGTAGAAATGGAAAAAATTGCTTCTTACGTGCAAAAAGCAGTATAACAAAAGATAAAATCAAGTTAAAAAACGAAAGTGCTAGAAACGAATTTGTATAGGCTGGGGTCAAAATACCTACCGTACCTACAAGGTAAAAAATGATAAGAATAGCGATTAATGTCGGCTCCTTGATTCGCATACTTTTCAAAAATACATAATTACTACTTTAAAAACACTTCAATCTAAAAATGGTTTAAGAAATTCTACCTTTTATAGTATTCTCTATGGTGTCGTCTAGGTCTCTGAATTGCCTAGAAAGTGCTTTTTGTACTTTTGAGGCATCGTATGTTTTTACATTGAAAGAAGATTGTGCACTATCTTTTGTGAGTGTAGGATTTGTTCCTTTCCATTTTGAAATAAGCCATGCAATTCTCCATGCAAATCCAACCAACCATTTAGGTGTGTTGATGGAAGGCGGTTTTTTACCCAATTGAAGAGCGATTTTCGTTAACAATGTTTGAAAGGATACAGACTCGCCAACGCATAAAAAACGCTCGTTTTTAACATCACTTTGCATCAGTTGCACCATTATTTCTGCAACATCTCTTGCATCTACGAAACCATTTTTGCCGCGCGTATAAAACTTCAATCCATTGTTAACCGTTCGAAAAATTGTGAGAGAAGACTCTTCCCAATTCCCAGCGCCAAAAATCACGGAAGGATTAACGATTACACAATCCAAACCTTCCTCAACACCTCGCCAGACTTCTTTTTCAGCGGAGTACTTCGAAATAGAATAGCCGCTGGTTTCGGGCGATAATTCCCATTTTGTTTTTTCGGATATTGTTGTATTGTTTGCGCCTCCTATTGCAGCGGTGGAACTAACGTAAGCGATTTTTTGAACACCAAAAGCCAAACAAACGTTTACCAAATTTGCTGTCCCTACACGGTTTATTTTAATTAATTCATCGAAATCTCTTTTGGCGAAAGAAACCAATCCGGCGCAATGGTACACGTTTGTAATTCCTACCATTGCTTCTTCCAAAGAATTGATTTCCAATATATCACCTTCCACCCATTCGATTAAATTGAGTAAATCTAAATAATCATTTGGGGAATAATACTGAAAAACTTTTTCTACAGATTTTATGCGTGAGGCATTGCGGTAGATTGCTCGAATTTTACTTCCCTGTCGGGCTAATTCAAACATTAAATGACTTCCTAAGAGTCCTGTTCCACCGGTAACTAATATCATGTGCCAAAAATACAATCTTTCGCCTTTGCTACAATTTTTAAACCGTCTTTAATTTAAATAGATTGCAAAAATGCTACATTTTATGCGTCAAGATGTAACGCTAGGAAAGGATCCCAAAAATGGGTTTTAAAATTTTGAATTTGATCATTTTTCACAATTACCCCTTCTAAATTCAACTTTTTAGCCATTGTATCTGGCGTTTCAAAGTGGTGTTTTCCAGTTAACAAGCCATTTCTATTGACCA
>JBIKZR010000364.1:0-2712 GCA_044354635.1 Crocinitomicaceae bacterium
TATTTTTCCTGTAACGATTTCTTTTGTGGAGAATGTTACGGTTATGCGGTGCGTTGGGCCTTGATCTTGTGGGAGAAGACCACTGCTACTTTGGTGTTTCTTCAACTTCGACAAGCGGTCGTTCATTGCTGTTTTTTTCTCCAGTTTCTCTGCTTTTTTTCGGTTCAACGCTTGCAGTTTCTTGTTGATTTCCGACATTTTTAGCGTGTAATAATCTACGGCTTGCTTGAGCAAATTAATTGAGTCGTTCACCTTTCCTTGTCCGCGAATTGCGCCATTATTGGATAAAATGGTTTTTGTAGCCAGCATAACATCGATATCGTCCTGAATATCTTGGATGTCGTAGCCAATAAATTTTATGGAATCTTCCAACAATTGAATATCGCGTCGGATCTTTAGCGGGAGACCTTCCAAGCTTACTTCAACTGGTTTTGGATAAAAAACGGAGTATTTAGAATCTAAAATAATGGAATTTCCAGTTGCTTTTACCTGCAAACTTTTAGCGTCGATGAACGGACTGATTCCTTCAATGATTATTTCTGTAGTTCCGGGTTTTAGGGAATAATTTGCTTTTTGAAAAATCTGCGCTCCCTGCGCATAAACGGTTACTTCTGAAATGGTCGATTTTACAATTTCCTTATCAAGCGCTTTAGCCGGAAACATGCACGCCATTACTACTCCAATTCCAATTATCTTTTTCATACGTCTGTTTTTTTTTGCGGTACAAGAATCGTGACAATCGGTTCAATCTAAATCTAAATTGAAAGCAGTTTCACATCTATATTTTCTTTTAAATGATTAAAAATTATTTTTATTTGCTTGGTTATCATTGATTTTTGGTCGAATTTATCTGTTTATTATGAATCCAAGAATTTTTTATTTTCAAAAGCAAAAAATCATCCAGCAACAAAAATAGCCTTACTACTTGGAACGAGTATAAAATTGAAAAATGGGAATGATAATTTATATTTCAATTATCGCATTGATGCCTGTGCATTCTGTAAAGTCCTAAATAAACGATACAGATTATTTAGGACTTGACAAATTGTTTTTATTATTTTTTAATAAATCGAGAAGTTAACCTCGTGCCATCTTCTGTTGTAAGAATTATCAAATAACTTCCAGTCTCTAAGTTTGAAACATCGATACTTTTTAAATCAGATACGTTTGTTTGAACAGAAGCACCCATCATTGAAATAATTTCAATTTGATTTAGGATTGTTGATGCTAAAACTTCAATGTTTAATAATTGATCAGTAGGATTAGGATAAATGCGAATCATATCATTCGTCAAGTCATTTAATCCTGCAGTTGAAGTTACAATTATTGTTTCTGTTGCAGCCACAATGCTTTGTCCATTTGTATTATATGCAGTCAACTCGACAGTATAAGTTCCTGCATCATTGAATGTTATATCTGGATTTTGAGAAAGATTTGTTGTACTGTTTGCATAAATCCATCCTGCAGTTGGATTAACTGACCAAGACCAAGCACTTGGACAAATTGTTGATGCATCGTCGAAATTAACTGTTGTTCCTTCAGGAACCGTTGTTGCGCTTGCAGCAAAATCAGCAATTGGTAATTCTACCATTCCTTCCGTTAGAATCATCGGTGTATTAATTGCTGGATTACAGATTAAATCAATTTTACCTGAAGGCCATCTTATGATAATAGAATCAATAACAGTAGCAGCTCCAATCCCAAAATGAACATTCATTGTTCCCATGTGTCTGAAGCCAATTCCTGATTGTACATCTCGAATTTGTTTTCCCCATGCGCCGTATATTTCTACACGCGCACCAATACCATTGCTATTACTTTCTATTCCTTTTAGTTGAAGTTTTGTCCAATTGTTAGAATTTGTGTTGCTATAGTAAACTGTATTACCATTTTGGACATCTAGAAATCCATCATTATTTAAATCACCAACTGCACCGACATTCATGGAGTAACTTGTTGCTGTGAAGGTATTGTCACCATTATTAAACATGATTTTCCCATTTGTAAAAACATCAGCCCAACCATCGTTGTTAAAATCATATGAGACATATTCAATACTTTGATTCGGGAATACATCCCATCCACTTCCTGCAGTAATATCTGTGAAAGTGCCATCTCCATTATTGTGCATAAATTTATGACCTCCGTCCGTAAATGAGCTGGCTCCAATAACAGCATCTAAGAATCCATCATTGTCGAAATCATTCCATGCAGACGACCAAGTTTGCACAGAATCAGCCATGTTAGAGGGAATTGACACATTCGTAAATGTTCCATCCCCATTATTACGATGTAATTCGTTTATTTTTGCAGTGTTCAATCCACCTCGACATTTAGCAATAAATAAGTCTGAAAAACCATCATTATTGTAATCAACCCAAATTGATCCGTAGTTACCACCATTCGGATGGTCGCCAATTCCGCCTTGATTAAACTGTAAATTTCCAGCGCCATCATTCATGTAAAACACATTCGGAGCAACATCATGGCAAACAAAAGCGTCTAAGTTCCCATCGTTGTTCAAATCGGTGAAATTACTTCTTTGTGAAAAAACATATTGTGGACTAGAAACTTGCGTAAAATCTGTTCCAGTACTGTTTGATTTCATGAAAGTCACACCATTACCAGAGCCATAAAGTAAATCGCCATAACCATCTTTATTGTAATCAGCAATTGCCATACTCCATGAAGGCATATAGGTTGCAGGTGTTG
>JBIKZR010000365.1:0-2710 GCA_044354635.1 Crocinitomicaceae bacterium
CATCTAGTGAAACGCTTAAATTCTTCCTCAGCGACTATAAACCGTCGTATGATTACGTGCAAACGACCTTTTTTCGGGACGTTGACCCACACAATCTGCGCGAAAACCCGAAGCTAATGGAAATCATGTTGCTCATCTTGTTTTATAAAATGGAAATCCATTCAAGCGACTTTGAGTTTCAAGCCTCCAAAACCTTTTTAGGGAAGCGTATTTCAAAGGAATTTTGTGAAAATGTAAACGCTTTATCCAAATCCATTCAGTCCGATGTAGATTTAAAGCGGCTATTGGAGAACTATTTAAGGCCGTAAAAACGTTTTTTTTTTGGTTTCGAAAAACAGAAAATTTAGCATAAATAGTAAGCGATTCGTTTCTCCTTTGTCAGTTGTTTAAAGTGAACTGAACGCCAAGCGAACGGAAAAGGCAAGGTGAAAAAATAGGCAAGGAATCTAATAACAACCGCAAAGCCTCCTTTATTTTTGCGGAGTGAAGAATTGTGACAAGTGAAATAGAAAACTAGAGTTAAAAACTAAAATTATAAACACATAAAGTATGGAATATGTATTAATTCAACGCAGTGGTTTTCGTGAGGAGCTGCTTAAAAACCATGCGCAACTGGAGAAACTTAGCAATGAAGAGCTGGTAACTTCGTATAACCGCCAAGTGGAAATCGGAATAGTTGGCGTATATTCACAAGCGGTTTTCCTGGCTGCGATGCGTTTCGTTTTTTTGAAAAGATTCGGAATGAGTCCCGTGGAAATGGAAGAGGGGATACTCCTAAAGTTAAATAAGCCGGTTAAACTGGTAAAAGAGGAATGGGTGTATATAGACTAAATTCCCAAACCTTAAGAACTAAATTATAAAAGACTAAACACAAAACACATGAAAACAAGAGAAGAGGAAAAACAAGCGTTCCAAGGGGAGAGCAATCACCAATTAATGATGCGGTACAACCAAGAAAGGAAAACTCCGAATACGTCCAAAGAAGTATTTTTGACAGCCTTTACCGAGGAATTAAAAGAACGCGGGATTGGCTTTGAGGCAATTGCCAACCCTGCAGGTGCGTTGAATTTGGGCATGGAGAACGACGTCTTTTTATCCGGAAAAAAGATCTTTCTAATAGAGGATTTTAAAGCTAAAAATGCAACCATTACCTTATGTTTGAAGCAAAATAAGGCATCTGAAAAAATTACGTGTGCTTTCAAACGCACCAAAGCATATTCTCTGCAATTGCTGCAACTTTTAGAAGGTACGGAAGGCGCGATTCTCGTTTCGTTTGAGCACGAACAGCTTCAAACTTTAATCGATGGCACGGGTATCCAACAGTATTTAATGGCCGGATTTGATGCACACAACCAATTAATTGGTGTGAGTTTTTTCAACCAGTCGGGAACCGGAACGTTTGGTATTCAAACCCAGGCTAAAAGCATTTTAGTTTTTTCCCAAAATCAGTTTGAATTTTACGCTGCTGAAATTGCAGGTTTTGAATTGGAGCGCTGAGTTTTTTAGCCTTATTTATATGTAAATAAAAAGCACTAAATAACCTGTTCCTGTTTTTGTAGCGACCAAGAATAAACATCCACTCAATTTATTTGTTTAATTAATAAGAGACCCTAAGGAAAGAAAACTTCTTAGGGTTTTTTGCTGATACATTTAGTTTTAATGCACAACAAGACATCCTTTCATACAAAAGTTTCGTCCATGTGTAGTCGCTATAAGCAAGTGAATTAAATATAACGGCTCGTGTAGGATTTTTTTAAAATTAAAACGCACGTAATCAAAGTCTTGAACCAAAGTAAATGAGAAAGATTCAATAGAGTCTTTTTTTAATAAAAATAAAAAAGAATAATTTTAACGCATGAAAGTAATCGCAACACTCTTTTTATTTTCCGTATTTCAGCTTTTCGGACAAGGAAACACGCCTGTTTCTGGTGGAATTTACCAAAACACGACTTGGACCTTAGCTGGTAGTCCGTATATCGTAACAGGTTCTATTTGCGTTTTCCCAGGAAATACGCTTACGATTGAGCCAGGATGCGAAATACTTATTGATAATCTGACTAATTCATCTATATACATCGAAACACGCGGTACGCTAAATTGTGTTGGAACAGATTTACTTCCTATCAAAATCCGCACAATCTACGATACCACAAACAGCGTGGCTTGGCAAGGATTTGTTTGCACGAGTTCCCAAGGTGGCGTGCTCAACGCAGATCGATTCCATATTTCCAATGCACATACTCCGTTTGGATATGAAACGCCCTTGAACAATTATCAATATACCAATTGTAAATTCAGTCATTGTTTTCAAGCAATTACGGTAGCCAATTCACTCAACTTACAAAATTGTCAGTTGATTGACAACGAAGTAGGTGTTTATGGTTGGTCTTATTTCACGATTAACAATTGCTTATTTAAGGACAATACTACTTCAATTTACGCCTATACTACCGCGTTGCAAATGACCAATACCAATTTTATAGATAATCAGATTGGTTTAACCTTTGTATCTAATGTATACGACTCTATTTACATCGCCGATTGCCAATTTCTAAACAATGTTTTGGCTCTTAATTACCCAAATAATGGAACGGTTCAAAACTGCTTATTTAGCGATAATACAACAGCTATTCAATCAGCATATAAATGTGAGATTTTTAATAATCAATTTATGTACAACGAACTTGCTCTGGATGCAACCGTTAATGCC
>JBIKZR010000072.1:0-8231 GCA_044354635.1 Crocinitomicaceae bacterium
ACGATCCGTTCAATTATTTCCGTCGAATAGTTTTCGCTGGAGCTTGTTCGGATACTGCCGCAGTGGTGGTTGTTTCTGCCGATTCTATTCCGGCGATTATATCCATTGGAAGTTCCTTTATTTGTTCAAACGATACTGTTAATGTTGCAACTGTTTCTATTTTGAATGGAAGTATTACTAGTTGGGTAAGTTCAGGTAATGGCCAACTCATCACGACTGACATGAATAATCCGATTTACATTGCAGATTCAAGTGATGCGGCTAGTATTGTTAATTTAACCTTCGTATTAACGAGCAATAATGTATGTTCTCCTGACTCACTTGTCGGTATTTATCCAATAACGGTTCGTCCCAATCCAATTGCATTCCTGGGCGGTAGCACGCATATTTGTGCCATCGATATTGATGCTATTGTTACTGGAGCACTTGTTCAAAATGGAGATTTCCAATGGTCGGATAACGGATTTGGAAACTTGTCTAATACGAATTCATTATCACCCGTATATTCTTCTGTTATAGAAGATACCGGATCTATTGTTTCGATATACTTAGAAGTTAGTTCAGGAACTGACTGTACATATCCTTTGATAGATACGGCAATCTTTACTGTAACAGTTGATTCAGTTGGAATAAATCCAGAAATCACTTCATTTGCAGGTGATGATGTAACTATAAGTCTTGGACAATCCATAGAATTGAATGCACAAGGAGTTGCAATAACCACTTGGATATGGTCGCCTTCCGCTGGATTGAGTGAAAATGGCATTTCCAATCCTTTAGCGAGTCCCACCCAGACAACAGAATATATTTTAACAGTTTATGATATTTTTGGATGTATTGACATAGACACAATAGAAATTACTGTTATTCCAGATATTAATTTCAATATTCCTAGTTTATTTACTCCGAATGGTGATGATTTAAACGAAACTTGGGATATACCTGAATTAATTTTATTGCCAAATACAGCTGTTACGATTATCAATCGAGAGGGACAAGAAGTTTTTAGTTCGGAAAACTACACCAATAATTGGGATGGTAGCTTCAAAGGAAATCCACTTCCAGAAGCAACTTATTATTATTGGATAAGATTTGCCAATAGCGATGTGACCTATAAAGGACCAGTAACAATTTTGCGAAATATTAAATAACATATTAAAATACTTAAAATGAGCTTAAATAAAATTATAATTCTAATCCTGTTATTTGCAACTAAATTTTCCTTTTCACAACAAGTACCATTAGGAAGTCAATATTATGCAAACATGTTTGTAATAAATCCGGCAATGGCAGGAAACTCAGGAAATATGCAAGCATTCCTTTCTCACAGAAGCCAATTCGCTGGAGTTCCTGGTGGTCCGTTGACATCTTATTTTTCAATTGATGGAAGCATTAAAAATGAAAAAATTGGATTAGGAATGGTTATGACTTCAGATATTACAGATATTTTAACTCGAAACAGCATGCTGATTTCTTATTCCTATGGGATAAAATTTTCGGATAATCATTTATTGAAATTTGGAATCGGGGTTGGGATTCAAAATAATCGAGTAGATTTTGACAAGGCAACTTTTAAAGATCAGGGAGATTTGATAATTGCGGAAAGCAGCAGAAGTAGAACAGGATTCACATCAGATTTCGGATTGTTGTATAAATTGAAAAATTTCGAAATTGGTTTAGCTGTGCCAAATTTGGTTTCTAATTCAGAACTTTATTTAAATTCTAGTGGGGAAGATTTTAGATTATCTTCCGTGAGACATTTACGTTCGACTGTAAAATATAATTTTTATCTAAACAAGTCAAAAGAGGTTGTAATTTATCCAATGATGATGGCTCGCGCAGTTAAAGGAGCTCCATTTCAGTGGGATGCAAACCTTGTTTTAGATGCGAAGAAAATAGGTTGGTTAGGAATTTCTTACCACAGTAATTATGCGCTTGCAGTTAGTGCAGGAGTTCGTTTTAAAAATCTCACTTTCGGTTATGCTCATGATTTTGGAATCGGGCAAATACAAAACTTCACCAAAGGTGCAAATGAGTTTATATTAGGTTACCAATTCAAAAATAATAGCGATGAGCAGTTGAAGAGAATAATTGAAATTGAAACACGAATTGCAGAATTGGAAGACTCGCAACTCAGAAATCAAGAACGATTTGATAGCCTTTCGCAAGTGACAAATAAAAATAAAATAGAATTAGAAAAACAACTAGCACAAACTATTGAAAAACATGAAATCTTAAATGATTCCATCAATAAGGCTAATGAAATGATTAAAGATATTTCTTTAACGCAGGATTCTAAAACAAAGAAGAAAACGGATGGTTCAAAAGATGAAAAAGTTATAACAGAAAGTCGAGACTTATATACAGATGAAGAAGGAAAACCAATTGAAAAAGGTTATTATATTGTTGTAGGAACGTTTGGTGTTCCGCAAAATGCAGTTAAATTTAAGAATTCTGTAATCGCCGCGGGCTATACAAATACTAAATTTCTTCAACGTAAAAATCCACCGAATAGAAATGTTTATGTCTTTTACACAAAAGATTTAGAGGAAGCTAGGGCTGTGAAATCAATGTATGTTGTTATTTCAAGTAAAGTATGGATTCTGCGGATTGAATAAATTCATTTAGATAAATTTTAAATTAAATTGTTATTATAAGCTGTTGCCCAAAACACCTGTTCATAAAGGTTTAGTTTAAATTTCTTGAAATACGTTAGATTTATTCAATGGAATAAATCTAACGTAACTATTTTTTCTTCGTTAAGGGATTTGTTTATAATCTTCAACTGGAAAAATTTTTCATAATGGAAAATAGTTATTTTTTTCCATCTTTTCATTTAAAGGAAACAGTCCTGTAAAATCTTAAAAAAACCGAATACATTTATTAGTTTTTTTATACTTTCTGTTTTTTAATTTAAGCCGTCCTGCCTGGATAAACTTTCAGCGCTTCTTCGAGACAAATCACTGCTTTCTTCAACGATTCTTGGTTCAAAACGTAAGCAATTCTTGCTTCTTGCATGCCTGCACCTTTAGTAGAATAAAAACCATTTGCTGGCGCCATCATAACTGTTTGACCTTCAAACTCGAAATCTTCCAATAACCATTGACAAAATTTTTCGGCATCGTCAACCGGAAACTTAGCAACACAATAAAATGCACCGCTCGGATTTGGGCAATAAACACCAGGTATTTTATTCAATCCATTAACCATGATATTTCTTCTTTCAACATATTCCGCGACAACATTATCAAAATAAGATTGCGGTGTATTTAGAGCAGCTTCAGAAGCTATTTGGTCGATTGTTGGAGGAGATAAACGCGCTTGGCCAAATTTCAGCGCAGCAGCCATAATTTCTCTGTTTTTTGTTATCAATGCACCAATTCTAGCGCCACACATAGAATAACGCTTGGAAACGGAATCGATCATGATCACGTTGTTTTCCAACCCTTCCAAATTCATTACAGAAAATGGAATCGCACCATCGTAGCAGAATTCACGGTAAACTTCATCCGCAAACAAGATGAGATCGTGTTTTTTAACAATTGCCGCCAATTGATCCAATTCTTCTTTTGAATATAAATAACCAGTTGGGTTTCCAGGATTACAGATTACAATTGCCTTCGTTCTTGACGTAATTTTCTTCTCGATTTCTTCCACTGGTGGCAATGCAAACCCCGTTTCTATAGTCGATGTAACTGGAATAACATTCAAGCCAGACATCACTGCGAAACCATTGTAATTTGCATAAAAAGGTTCAGGAATAATTACTTCATCGCCCGGATCGCACGTTGTCATAAATCCAAAAATAAGTGCTTCTGAACCTCCTGTTGTTATCAAAATATCTTCTGGATCAACATTGATTCCTGTTTTTTTGTAATAGGCAGACAAACCATTTCTGTAGCTTTCAAATCCAGCGGAATGGCTATATTCAATTACCTTACGATCCATGTTTTTGATTGCATTTAAAGCAACTTCAGGTGTTTCTATATCTGGCTGCCCGATATTCAAATGGTAAACAATTTTCCCTTGTTTTTTAGCTGTTTCAGCATAAGGAACCAATTTACGAATTGGAGATGCAGGCATGTCAATTGCCTTCTGCGATAATTTCGGCATAATATTCTTTATTAGTTGTGCAAATTTACTTCAAATGTTGAAATTCTATCCGTCTTTTCATTTCTTTTTCGATCTTTGAGATATGAAATGGATAGGCTGTTTTTTTCTCGCGTGTATTGCAGCTTCTTGCACCGATACTTCTACAGATTCAAATGCTGTTAAAGGAATTTCGGATTCTGAAAAAAATCAACGTCAGGATAGTTCCAAAGCTGCCAAGGATTCGATTCAAAAGTTACGGGAAATCGATTCAAAAAAACGGGATTCCTTTCTTTTGGTTTATAATCTAGTCGATATTCAATCGGTAAACAAGGCTATTTTTGTGGATTTGAAGTATGCAACAGCGGATAATTTCATGAAAATTGTCTTGTATGAAACAATTGACCGTGCATTTTTACAACGGGAAGTTGCAGTACGCTTGTCCAATTGCCAAGATTATTTAACAAAATTAAATCCCAATTTACACTTGCTCGTATACGATGCCGTGCGACCAGAAAGTGTGCAATGGAAAATGTGGAACGCGCTTAGTTCTCTTCCTGTAAAGGAACGCGGCAAGTTTATTTCCAATCCTAGACATAAAAGTGTACACAATTTTGGCGCTGCAGTAGACCTTACCATTTCCGATTCAAAAGGAAAAGCGCTGGATATGGGAGCTGGATTTGATGATATTCGAGAAATAGCCTACCCAAGTTTGGAAGCTAAATTTCTTGCAAGTGGTGAATTAACGAAACTCCAAGTTGAAAATAGAAATTTACTTCGGCAGGTTATGCGCCACCAAAAATTTCGAAATATTCCAACCGAATGGTGGCATTTCAATGCTTGTTCTCGCGCAGAAGCAATAATGATCTATCATTTGATAAAATCCGAATTTTAGTTATTTATTGAACGAATAACGTAATCCAAAAAATACGCGAATTCCTTGGTTTGGACCATAAACATACGTTGGATCAAACGTTAATCCATAAGGGTTTTCAGTTGTAACTTGCGCCGAACCATCCGGATTGAAACTTACTAATTTATCGAAAGGATCATGAGATCGTGCGATCAAAAACGGAATTTTTTTTCCCGGAACCCAATCGAGTAAGTTTTTAACGCCTGCATACATTTCAAATGATTTGAGTCCTTTGTAGGTAAATTGAATGTTTTGGATTGACCACCATGGTGAACTATCTGGTCTTGGATCAAGAGGGCCTAAAGTCGGTAATTTTATCGGACTGTAAACGTTTCCAGTATAATCGATATGCATTGGGAATTTTTTAAAGGAATAACGGATTGACCAAGTTACAGTGAAATTTTCGGTTAATAATTGTTGTTTTTTAATTCCATTTTCTGTTCTGGAGACTTCCATTAATGTTCCACCAATAATGACAACAAACTGAGGTGTCCTAAATTCCGTTTGCACACTTACGCCTTTACTTTCTGCAAATCCAACTACATTTTTATAAATAATTTTTGTGGGATCCGTATCGTAATCAGGCATGATTTTATTGGTGAAATAGGTGTAAAATGAACTAAAATCTAGTCTTAAATTATTGCCATTTTTAAAATAAATTGATCCAAAGTAATTGAGATTAACATTCATGGATCGTTCAGGATTTAATTCTTCTGCGATTTCTGTTATTCGCGCTCCAGTAAGTGATGCATGGTCTTCGCTAAAAACAGAAACAACTCGATATCCGGTTCCAGTATTAATCCGCAATAAATGGTTTTTGTGGAAGTTAAACTTATACCCAAATCGAGGAGTGAGGATACTTTTATGGATGGAAGAATAATCATAACGCAAACCGAACAAAAGTTTATGTTTTTCATTCAAAGACCAGTCGTCCTGAAAAAAAATACCAGGTAATGAAACACAATCTGGTTTATTCATTGGTTTTAAAGTGTCTCCGTTGTTTGTCATAGTAGTGTTATCATCGTATTTAACATTTCGAAAAGAAGATCCTAAGACAAAATCATGTCGCAAAATAGTTTTAAACCAAGCCATTTGACCAAAAAATGTGCCTTGATCCGCCATAAATGGGGTTGTACCGTAATTACTATTTTGAGAATGTTGCGTCAAAGAAGAGGAAAGAACAACTTTTTCTTTGATTGGCAATTCATAATTTCCAAAAACTTCATAGCGATAAGTGTAAATACTTTCACCATAAATACTGTCGCCACCTCGAAAGTTAGGAGTCCAATCCATATTTCCTCCCCAACGATCTTCATAAAAATATCGACCTGCAATAGAAAAGGATTTTTTACTTTTTCGAGCAATATTAAATTTCTGAAAAATAGAAATTCTTTTTTGTAATGTTACATCTGTAAAATTATCGTTGTTGTTATCAATTGGCTTAGAATAATTGAAGAAATTAACTCCCGTTAAACCAGATACTTTTTTACCAAATTTAGATGTAATTCCAAGGTCTAAATTCGTTTCTAACCAAGAATTGCTAAAGACATCTAATGATAATTTTGCTGCTTTATCTGGCGTTTTAGTGATAATATTGATGACTCCACCAATTGCTTCGCTCCCATACAATGCGGATGAAGGCCCTCTCACAATCTCCATTCTTTCAATCAGAGAATTCGGAATACCTGTCAAACCATAAACAGTAGCTAAACTACTAACTATTGGCATTCCATCAATTAGAATCATTGTGTACGGTCCTTCCAAACCATTGATGTGAATGTCGCCCGTATTACAAATGTTACAATTTAATTGTGGACGCACTCCATTGATGTTTTGCAGTGCTTCAAAAATGGTGGAAGTTGGATTTTTCTTAAAAAAAGAAGAGTTATAAATTTCGACAGGAACGGTACTTTGCAATTTGCCCACTTCTCGTAAACTCCCACTTATTACAACTTCCTCCAAAATTTGCTCATTCGATTCTAAAACAATAAGTATTGGATCGTTATTTTTTGGATTGAATGTATTGAGGCTGTAAAAAGATGGTTTGGTATCAAAAGATTGAATTTTTAAAGTGAAAGAACCCGGTTTTAGAGATACTGTAAGTTGACCTAATGAATCGGATAAGAATGTTTGGTTTATTTCTTTGATTATAACTGTTGCAAAAGGAACCGGCTTTCCTGATTGGCTAATTTTCAATGAGATAGTCGTTTGAGAAATTACTTTATTAGCAGTGAAGAATAAAGTTATGGCAATAAATACTAGATACCTCATTTATTTAATTTATATGCAAAACTAAAAAAGTTAGATTAATCTAACTAATTTGTTTGGTATTTAATTTTACCTTTGCCCATTACAAAACGAATATGGAAGATCTTAACTTATCTTTTACGGAAGAGAATTACCTCAAATCATTGATTCATTTGACTGTTTTTACCGAAGATAAAAATGAAGTTGGAACAAATGAATTAGCATCTAATTTATCGTTGAAGCCTGCAACGGTTAATGATATGCTAAAAAAACTGAAAGAAAAAGATTTCGTTAATTACAAGAAATACGGTAAAATATCGCTTACTGAAAAAGGACGATTTTCAGGGATGAATGTGATTCGCAAACACCGCTTATGGGAAACTTTTTTGGTGGAAAAACTTTCCTTTTCGTGGGATGAGGTACACGAAGTTGCGGAACAATTAGAGCATATCCACTCTTCGAAACTAGTGGATAGTTTAGATGCTTTGCTTGAATATCCTAAATACGATCCGCATGGTGATCCAATTCCAAATAAGAAAGGTCAAGTTGAATTAATTTTTCGCAAAACCTTGGACGAAATGTCTATAATGTCAACAAAGAAAGTCTTTGCAGTTAAGGATAATTCCTCCGAATTTTTGCAATATGTGAATAAATTAAATTTGAAAATTGGAGATGAAATTCTTTTGATTTCTAAAGAATCGTACGATGATTTGTTAACGATAGAAATTCATGGAAAGCAGCACGTGGTTTCACAGAAATTTGCTCAAAATATTTTTGTTCTTCAATGATTCACACGAACAAAAAATGCCGAACAATCTAAATCATTCGTGCATATCAGTATTTAATGAAAGATTTTCTTCCCTTTATTTTCTTCTCTAATTTTATTTTCGAATTAATTTTGTTCGATTAACTTCTCCTGTTGATGAAACAAGCAGTTCAACGAAATATACTCCCGATTTAAGATGCGCAAGATCAATTTCAG
>JBIKZR010000366.1:0-2699 GCA_044354635.1 Crocinitomicaceae bacterium
TAATCCCGCTTCAAATTGGTGCCCGAGATATGGATTCAGGAACATTAAACATGATTTCCTATTGGCTGTTTTTCCTTTCAAGCGTGGTGATGGTTTCTTCGCTATTTGTTGAGGCTGGTCCCGCATCAGCAGGTTGGACAATCTATCCTCCACTTAGCGCATTACCTCAGGCAATTCCAGGTTCTGGAATGGGGATGACTTTATGGTTGGTTTCTATGGCTATATTTATTGCCTCTTCATTATTAGGATCATTAAATTATATCGTAACCGTAATCAATCTTAGAACAAAAGGAATGTCAATGACAAGATTACCGCTTACCATTTGGGCATTCTTTGTTACTGCAATTATTGGAGTAGTATCTTTCCCAGTATTATTATCTGCGGCATTAATGCTAATAATGGATAGAAGTTTTGGCACTTCTTTCTTCCTCTCAGATATATATATCGCAGGCGAAGTTTTGCACAATCAAGGGGGATCTCCTGTTTTGTTTGAGCACTTGTTTTGGTTCCTAGGACACCCAGAAGTTTATATCGTTTTATTGCCCGCACTTGGTATCACATCAGAAGTTATTGCAACAAACTCTCGCAAACCTATCTTTGGATATCGTGCGATGATTATGTCGATTCTAGCTATCGCATTTTTATCTACAATTGTTTGGGGTCATCATATGTTTATTTCCGGAATGAACCCGTTTTTAGGATCTGTATTTACTTTTACAACCCTATTAATTGCAATTCCATCAGCGGTAAAAGCATTTAACTACATTACAACACTTTGGAAAGGAAACTTACAATTAAATCCAGCCATGTTGTTTTCTATTGGTTTGGTTTCAACATTTATTACAGGTGGTTTAACAGGAATTATTCTTGGAGATAGCACATTAGATATAAATGTTCACGATACTTATTTTGTAGTTGCGCATTTCCACTTAGTAATGGGGATTTCTGCCCTTTACGGAATGTTCGCCGGAATCTATCATTGGTATCCAAAAATGTTCGGAAGAATGCTAAATAAAAATCTTGGATATGTGCATTTCTGGGTAACAGCTATTTGTGCTTATGGCGTTTTCTTTCCAATGCACTTTATCGGAATGGCAGGTTTACCAAGACGTTATTATACGAACACCAACTTCCCGTTATTTGACGATTTACAAAACGTTAATGTATTAATAACTTCTTTTGCTTTGGTTGGAGGGGTATTTCAATTAGTCTTCTTATATAATTTCTTTATCAGTATTTTCTACGGACAGAAAACAGTTCAAAATCCATGGAGATCCAATACTTTAGAATGGACCGCACCAATCGAACACATCCACGGAAACTGGCCAGGAGAAATTCCTCACGTTCACAGATGGCCTTATGATTATAGCAAACCAGGACACGATGATGACTTTGTTCCTCAAAACGTTCCTATGAAAGACGGTGAAGAAGAATTACATCACTAATATTCAATTCAAACTATAGAAAATGCCTTTCCTTGGAAAGGCATTTTTATTTGCACATAACTTTCCTATATTTGTAGTATGAATGAAAATTTAGATCCAACAAACCAAAACTTAAATCCTGAAGAACTCGATCTCGAAAAAAAATTGAGACCGCTTTCTTTTGATGACTTTGCCGGTCAAGACCAAATTTTAGAAAATCTAAAAGTATTTGTTCAAGCCGCAAATCAACGAAATGAAGCACTTGATCACGCGTTGTTTCATGGGCCTCCAGGATTAGGAAAAACCACTTTGGCTAATATTTTAGCAAATGAATTAGGCGTTGGAATAAAAATCACATCAGGACCCGTATTAGACAAACCAGGCGATTTAGCTGGCTTGCTTACTAATCTAGAAGAAAGAGACGTGCTTTTCATTGACGAAATACACCGTTTAAGCCCCGTTGTTGAAGAATATTTGTATTCTGCAATGGAAGACTTCAAAATTGATATTATGATTGAATCTGGACCAAATGCTCGTTCGGTTCAAATCAATTTAAATCCTTTTACACTCGTCGGAGCAACCACACGTTCCGGACTTTTAACAGCTCCAATGCGCGCCAGGTTCGGAATTCAAAGCCGATTACAATATTACACAACAGAACTTTTAACTTCCATTGTGGAAAGAAGTTCTACAATTATTAAAATGCCAATCACGATGGAAGCCGCTATCGAAATTGCAGGAAGAAGCCGCGGAACACCAAGAATTGCAAACGCACTTTTAAGACGTGTTCGCGATTTTGCCCAAATTAAAGGCAACGGAAAAATTGATATCGAAATTGCAAAATATGCCCTTCAAGCGCTGAATGTTGATGCCCACGGTTTGGACGAAATGGACAATAAAATTCTAAACACAATCATCGACAAATTCAAAGGCGGACCAGTAGGTTTATCAACATTGGCAACAGCTGTTTCTGAAAGCAGCGAAACAATCGAAGAAGTATACGAACCCTTTTTGATTCAGGAAGGATTCATTATGCGAACACCTCGCGGAAGGGAAGTCACCGAAAAAGCGTATACGCATTTAGGCAAAATTAGAACCAACATTCAAGGAGGATTATTTTAGTCATTTTCCATACAAATCATTTTTGTTGATTAACAATAAATCAAAATACACTCAATTTATCAAATCCGAAGCCCAACGCCTCGGGTTTTTGTCTTGTGGCATATCCAAAGCTGGCTTTTTAGAAGAAGAAGCCCCTCGATTGGAAAATTGGCT
>JBIKZR010000367.1:0-2686 GCA_044354635.1 Crocinitomicaceae bacterium
GGCAATTATTCAAGGTTTTGACCGCGCGCTAGTTGATTTTCAGAATATTCTGGAAGAGGGAATCCCGGAAATGTCCATCAAAAGTTTCAAGCATTTGTTCCAGCAGCATTGGAATACAAAATCTGTAGCCTACCATGGAAATCCATTGGAAGGACTGCAAATAATGGGATTATTAGAAACCCGTTTACTGGATTTTAAAAATATAATTGTTTTAGGGATGAATGAGGGGAAAATGCCACCAACAAATCCCGTTCAAACGATGATACCAATGGATTTGCGATCTTATTTTGATTTGCCAACGCCACGCGATAAACAAGGATTATTTGCGCATCATTTTTACCGACTTCTGCACAATTGCGAGCAAATGTGGGTAACCTACACGAGCGCGCAGGAAAGTATTGGCAGCAATGAAGCAAGTCGGTATTTATTGCAATTGGAATTGGAACTGAGCCGGATGAACCCAAATTTCAAGATGGAACGGCAATTCTACTCGATTCCAAATACCACGAGTGAAACCGATGCGGTGCAAGAAGCGCCAAAAACGCCAGATGTTATCAAGCGATTGGACGACATGTTTGAAGCACCAATTTCTGCTTCTGCCTTGAATAAATACATGAAGTGCCCGCTCGATTTTTACTACCGAAATGTATTGGAATTTGGGGAAGAAGATACGATTGAAGAAGAAGTGGAAAGCAGTACTTTGGGAACGTTCATCCACAATGTTTTGGAGGAATTATACATGCCTTTTGCGCGGTACAATAAGGATAAAACACTGAAATCTATACCACCTCCAAATATCACTTCTTTCGATATCGATAAAATGCTGAAGGAATACGAATACAGGATTGAAAAAGAATTTTTCGAGCATTTTAACCACGATAAATCAGCGTATAAGACGGGAAAAAATCTCCTGAGTTTTAAGATGGCGGTTGAATTGATGGAACGTATTTTGAAACAAGAAAAGAAGTTTCTAAGCGAACAAACAGAACCTGTTTTTATTGAATACTTGGAAGCGGAATTGCATGCGGATATGGAAATCGAATTGGCAGGTGAGAAGAAAACCATCCATTTCAAAGGCTTTGTAGACCGAATCGATTCCATTGGTGGTAAAATTCGCATCATCGATTACAAATCCGGGAAGGTAAATCCAAGTGATGTAAAGATGAAAGAATTGAAGGAAGAAACGGCGTTGGTGAAATATTTCGGGGATACAAAACACGCCTTGCAGTTAGCGTTATACAACTATTTGTACGTGCAGAATTTTGGCATTTTGCCTTATCAATCCGGGATTTATTCCTTGATTAATATCTCAGAAGGGATTTTTCCATATGAAGGGAAAAACAAAACAAATGAAGAATTGCTGCCGCTGTTTCAAGAATTTACTGAACAACTCGTTAACGAAATTTACAACACCGAAGTGCCTTTTGTGCATAAAAAAACGGGGATGAAGAGTTGGTGTTTGTATTGTGATTGATCATAAAGCACAAAAAAACCTGAAAAGAACTTTTTGAAGACTTCCATCCCTAATGAGACAAAAGTGGATAAGTTCTTTTCAGGCACCTGCAAGGGAAAATAAAACCAGTGCTAAACAATCGATTTTGTATCAACACAAACATAAGACGGAATTAATTCAAAAAGGTTGGTTGGTCGGCTGATTTTTAGCGGGTAAGAATAATTCGAACGCTTTAGAAAAAAGCTTTTTCCCCTATTCGTATCAATTTTATACTGTTTAGGCAAAAAAAACACCCACTAGAAGCTAGCGGGTGTTCAGAAAAAGTATAATTTCTATCGTTTAATACAAGATCAATTTCAATGCTGTTCGGTAATCTTTTATTTCTTCTCGGTTGATTTTGTGGTCTGCATTTTTTAGCAAATTCAATAAATAAAGCAAGTTTTCCGTGCTCTCAATTTCGATTGGGTATTCATTTCCTTCTTCGTCTTCATCGTATTGCGCCTGAACATCAAAAGATTCATTATCCGCAAGATACTCGTATGTTAAACGCAAAACTTTCGTCACCAAAGGATCTTGCTCCTTTAATGCATATTCTCTCAGTACTTTTAAATCCTCGATAAGCTTAGGCGTTTTTGCACCTTTTTTCTCCACTTTGGCAATAATCTCGTCTAACTTGGTATTTGCTGCTGCAATCTTCATAATTCAATACATTTTCAAAAGAGTAACGTACACGTTTCTGCGTCACTTTCAATTACAAAGTTAAACATCTTATGAAATATTCGAACAATTTCATGGAAAACCTCACTATTTTTTCTAATATTTGAGGGTAAAGTCAGTTTTCTGCTTAATTTGCAACTTGGAAAAACTATTTTTGTAGAATAATATATTACACGGTTTGATAGATTTAACAATAAAAGGAATTGTCACTGGCTTTATACTAAGTATAATGATTGGTCCGGTTTTCTTCGTTTTGCTGGAAACAAGCATTAGAAAAGGCGCTCGGGCAGCATTGGCGTTGGACTTGGGCGTTCTTTTGAGTGATTTAGTATATATTTTGATTGCCTACGTTTTCTATTCAGAGGTTGCTGCACTCAATTCTGGAGAAAAATCTGGTCTGCTCAAAATTATCGGTGGCTCCTTATTTATGCTTTTCGCTTTCATAACATTTTTCAAAAAAGTAAAGGAAATAAAAGTCGATGCGGTAGGTAAGATTGTCCAAAAACCAAGCGATTA
>JBIKZR010000368.1:0-2680 GCA_044354635.1 Crocinitomicaceae bacterium
ATCCGGAATCGGAAAAGCATTGGTGCATCTTTTAGATAAATCTGAAAATACTGTTTTTTCAACCTATTTCTCCTCCGATAGCCAAGAAGAAAGTGAAGTTTCTTACCACCATTTAAATGTTTTGGAGGACGATTTAGACCTTACTTTTCTTCCAGAGAAATTGGACGGATTGGTATATTGTCCGGGAAGTATTCAGCTTGCTCCTTTTCACCGCATAAAACCGGCGGATTTCACGAAAGATTTCGAGTTTCAGGTAACTGGCGCAATCAAAGTTATTCAAGCCGTTTTACCACGCTTAAAGGCAGCTGGAAATGCATCTATCGTTTTATTTTCAACCGTTGCAGTGCAAACTGGTTTCACGTTTCACAGCCAAGTTGCCGCTTCGAAAGGAGCAATCGAAGGATTAACGCGCGCTTTGGCTGCCGAATTAGCACCAACTATTCGCATAAACACAATCGCACCATCGATTACCAATACACCTTTAGCAGCGAAATATTTGAGTTCAGAGGAGAAAATTGCTGCAAATGCGGAGCGTCATCCCTTAAAGAAAATCGGAAAACCGGAAGATCTAGCGGAAATGGCGGCGTTTCTTTTATCGGAGAAGTCTGCTTGGATGACGGGTCAAATTTTGCATGTTGATGGCGGAATATCCGTAGTTCGCTAAGTAATTTATTCACCGACAAAATCTTTCATACGATGTTTGGACTTTTTAAGAAAAAATCAAAATTGGAAATTCTCCAAGAAAAATACGCTAAACTAATGGCGGAATCACACAAACTTTCTACTACCAATAGAAGCGAAAGCGACAAGAAAGTTGCCGAAGCAGAGTTGGTAATTAAAGAAATGGAAGCATTGGAAATGTTGGAGAAAAATTAGTATTCTTGTTTATTTTTCAAGTACATTTCACTGCGTAAAAGTGCATTCAATCGGATATCTTCCCAAAATAAATTTACATCGCCAACGTGGTAGTTTTTCATGGTGAACGCCAAATAGCGAAACGGAAAATGCGGTGTTGTAATCCAAATAATACCATTCCCAAGATGCGTTGTAAAACTTTGGCGGTACATTTTACCATTGGAAAATAAAAATCCTTTGTGTAGCGGCCGCCGGGCAACTAAATCATAATTCCAAGTCACCGGATTTATTACCGCTTTTTCCTTGTACCATTTATACTGCTCATAATCTGTTTTTCGCTTGAAAGTGTTCCACGTTACAAAACCACCAATTTGACTAGCCGAATCCATCAGCGGAATCGTTGCATATAGTTCTTTATCCAATCCTATTCCTGGCAAATATGCTGCGACCAATTGTTTTTGTAACGGTTGATTATCAAAGAAATCGCGCAAAATAAGTGATAAATGAGTGGAACCTTGACTGTGTCCGGCGAGAATGATTCCCTTTCCGCGATTGAAATTTTCCAAATAATAGGCAAACGCATTTTTCACGTCTTCGTAGGCAAAAAGTAACGCTTCCCTTCCACCATTTTCCAGCGTAGAATACGAACGCAAATGCGCTTGTCGGTAAAACGGCGCGTACACATTTCCCGCTTGCGACCAAGCGGAAGCTTGAAATGCAATTGCCCCGCTCAAAATATCTTTTCGCTGAATTGTATCGTCTATTGGCGTATTCCATCGCAGATCCTTATTATCGGATAGAATCGTAGGATAAACAAAGAAAACGTCTATTGAATCGTTTACGCTTTTCGAGCCGAATCTCGCCATTTCAAACGGATAATTGCCCGGCAAAACTGCCCAATTATCCGCATTCGAATAATCGATTTTTTGCGCTTGTCCGAGCAGAGAAACGCCAATTAAAAAGCTACCAAAAAACGGAATAAATTTAAAAAGAAACATCTTACCTGTTGCGTTTGGAAATTTTGTTGAACGTAATCGTTCGCTGTAAGTTGCATTTAAAGCGATCAATTTCCGGAGAGCGTTTGTGTGCGTGCTTCGTTTGGCAATTTTCAACACGTTCCCGCCATCTTTTGTAGCTCGAAAATTTCAACTCCTTTTTCATCAAGGCTTTTACATCCGCTTCCTTCAATCCAAACTGCTTGAATATTGCATCAAACGGCGTTCTGTCTTCCCAAGCCATTTCGATAATCCGATCGATATCTTCCTCCGTAAACGCAGGTTTTTCAGGTGCTTTTAATTTACGCGCATACGCCATTGGCGAAGGTAAATCGCTGTAATAGCAATATGTGTCTTCCTTTTCAGTAGTTGATTTTCTCATTTCTATTTTGGTAAAATTGTTGCTGCGCGATCCGTTTTTGCATACGCAAACCTTCCTATTGGTTCGGTTGTGTAATAAGCATCCAAACCTGCACACGTAATCGATCCGGCTTTATTCAAATCCAAAAAACCATCTTCGTGCAAGCAGTTTTCTGGAAAAAAAGCGTGTTTGATTTGTCCGATTACTAGAATTGTTCCGTTACTTGAAATCGGAATAGATTCTTTGAATTCCACGCCCATCTGAACGGTAGATTCGCCAACAAATGGCGCAAAAAAAGCACTTTTGTACGCTTCGGTTAATCCGCAATTTTCAAATTCAGATGCATTTCTAGCGTAACGTGCTGCCGTTTGGTGTGCATTTGGAACAAATTCCGCACAAATATTATTGATGGTATAAAAACCGGTTTCGAGAATATTTTCCAGCGTGTGCCTTTCTACTGAATCCGGTC
>JBIKZR010000369.1:0-2678 GCA_044354635.1 Crocinitomicaceae bacterium
AAATTCGAAAATAAAAATCGGACTATGTGGACAAGCACCAAGCGATTACCCTTCATTTGCTCAATTTTTAGTTGAAGAAGGAATCGATAGTATTTCCTTCACTCCGGATGCATTATTTCAAGGAATCCAAAATATCCATTTAGCAGAATTGAAATCCACCATTTTTCATTAAAATTAAAATACAACAATATGGAAAAAATATTTAAAGATAAAGTTGCACTAGTTACTGGAGCGTCCTTTGGAATTGGAAGAGCTGCTGCAATTGCATTCGCAAATAGAGGCGCCAAAGTTGTCCTTGTAGATTGGATAGAAGATTACGAAACATTCAATGCAATCAAGGATTTGGGAGGAGAAGTAGTTTTTTATGCATGTGACATTTCCAAATCTTCTGAAGTTGAAGCAACACATAAAAAGGCTATAGAACATTTTGGGCGCTTGGATTATGCGTATAACAATGCTGGAATTGAGGGCGCAACCGCAAAAACACAAGATTATACAGAAGAAAACTGGGATAAGGTTATAAATGTTAACCTAAAAGGTGTTTTTCTTTGTATGAAATATCAAATTCCACAAATGCTGAAAAATGGAAAAGGGGTAATCGTAAATTGCGCTTCAATTGCGGGAGTTGTAGGTTTTGAGGGCTTGCCTGCTTACGTAGCTTCCAAACATGGCATAATTGGACTAACGAAAACAGCAGCTTTGGAAAATGCCAGAACTGGAATTCGAGTGAACGCCGTTTGCCCGGGAGTAATAAAAACGCCAATGATTTCTAGATCTACTGGAGATAATAAAGAGGCAATTGAGCAATATGAGCAATTAGAACCGATAGGAAGATTGGGGAATCCAGAAGAAGTTGCTGAGGCAGTAATTTGGCTTTGCTCGGATCAATCGTCTTTTATTACAGGACATTCCATGATGGTTGACGGCGGTTGGACAGCTAAATAAAGATTTTTTCTTTTTAAATACCGCAATTAAATCTATCGAATGACTTGGTATTCCCTTTCTTTTGCTGAAATTATACGCCTTTTAAAAAGTTCAAAAAATGGTTTGGACAATTCTGAAGCCGCTAAAAGACTGCACGAATTTGGACTAAATCAATTAGAAGAAAATCGCAAAAGCGGTGTTTTAAGAATGCTACTAAAACAATTTTCAGATTTCATGATTCTGCTTCTGCTACTAGCGGCATTAATTGCAGCCATTCTTGGCGATATCAAAGATTCAAGTATCATTCTAATCATCGTAATATTAAACGCTTTCATAGGTTTTACACAGCATTATCGAGCAGATAAAGTTGTATCTGAATTAAAAAAAATCGCAGAGAATTCTGCCCGAGTGCTTCGAAATGGCTCAATCCATGAAATTCTAGCTACTGAATTAGTACCCGGTGATATAATAAAATTAGAAGCAGGAAATACTATTCCAGCTGACGTGCGATTTTTTCAAGTGAATCAATTAAAAGTAGATGAGTCAGCATTAACAGGTGAATCCGAGCACATTGAAAAAAAACCGGAGAAATTAGTCGCTGATTTTTATGCTTTGGGCGATCAGATAAATATGGGATTCAAAGGGACACATGTTACAAATGGAAATGGAATGGCTTTAGTTATTGCGACTGGAATGCAGACAGAAATCGGGAAAATTGCACGCTTAATAAACACGACGGAGACAACTTCCCCATTACAAAAAAAAATAAATCGTTTTGGTAAAAATCTTTCTGTTCTCATTCTACTAATAAGCAGTTTCATATTCCTTTTCGGCTGGTTTCGCGGAGAAAAAATCCTTACGATGTTATTGACTTCCATTTCACTTTCTGTTGCTGCAATTCCAGAAGCACTGCCGGCCTTGGTGACAATTACATTGGCGTTTGGGGCGAAAAATCTTTCCAAGAAAAATGTTCTAATCCGACAATTACCAGCGGTTGAAACCCTAGGTTCCGTTACATTTATATGTTCCGATAAAACAGGAACACTCACAGAGAACAAGATGTCAGTTGTAGAAATTTACACAATCGAACCATCTAACACGGAGGTTTTACAGCATAAAATCGAGCTAATTACAGCCATGGCATTGAATACAAATATTTCTTTCGATCAAAAAGGAAATAAAATTGGAGATTCAACAGAAATAGCATTGTATGACTTTGCAGTTAAAAAAAATAAACTTATCCATTCTGAGACAGCAAAATACCCGCGGATTGGTGAAATTCCTTTTGATTCAAGTCGCAAAACAATGACTACCCTTCATGAAAATGAAAATGGTGTTTTTGTTATAACCAAAGGCGCGGTTGAGGTAATTGTTGATAAATTAAACGAAGAACAAAAAAAATCACGTTCTATGTTTATTGAAAAATCAAATGAAATGGCTGAAAAAGGGATGCGCGTGCTGGCTTTTGCTGTAAAAAAAATACCTTTTAGTCCGGAGAATTTAACTGCCTCTGAAATTGAAATCGATCTTACATTTATCGGTTTGGTTGGACTTATGGATCCTCCAAGAAAATCCGCAAAAAAAGCCGTTAGCGAATGTAAAAAAGCTGGTATTATTCCAGTAATGGTAACCGGGGATCACTTGTTAACCGCAAAATACATCGCAAAGCAAATTAAAATCCTCGATAAGGAAGATGATCTAGTTTTAACAGGAAACGAACTTGCGGAAATGCCACAAAAAGAATTTGAGAAAAT
>JBIKZR010000370.1:0-2661 GCA_044354635.1 Crocinitomicaceae bacterium
GGTATTCCGAAAGGTTATTTGTTTTAATACCATTGTGCGATATTGCGCCCGAATTGAAAGATCCAACAAACACATTGACAATTAAACAATTAAAAGATGTTTGTTCGGACACAAGTGAATTGCCAAAAAAAATAAAGACACTTTAGCCTGTTGACAATAATTCGCAATTTTATTTTTTAAGACAATAATATTGCTTAATATTGCCCTAAAAATTGGTAGGATTAAAATTAAGTATATGAAAAAACAAAGCATTTTAGGTTTAGCGTTTCTTGCTATTACTGGTTCATTAGTAACTAGTTGCGACCTTTTGAAAGATTTAGATTATAAAGTTACTCCAAATCCATTAGAGATGCATGGTGACTCTGTACGTGTTAAAATTGACGTTACTTTTCCTGAAAAAGGGATTAAAAAGAAAGCTAGCGCTGAAATTACACCAATGTTAGGCAGCACCGCATTGAAAACAGTTACTGTTCAAGGCGAAAAAGCTACTGGAAATGGTTCTGTAATTCAATACAAACCAGGAGGAAAAATGGTTTATACGGATGTCGTTGCATACAAACCAGAATTCGAAAATGCGGTTCTTACTGCAACTGGGAAAGTTTACAAAGGTGGAAAAGAAAAAGCTGGTAAATTCACAGATACTAAAATAGCGGATGGAACAATCATAACGCCATACTCTGTGAACAAAGATTTCAAAGTGATTTTGGATAAAGATCAGTTTAAGCGAGTTACAGAAGAAACGTTTGTTGCTCAAGTAAATTTCGATAAAGGAAAATCTACTTTGAAACCAGCTGAATTGAAAGATAAAGATATTCTTGATTATTCTGCTTGGTTAGTTGCTGCACAAGCGAACCCAAGAATCGCTATCAAAACGGTTAATGTAACTGGTTATGCTTCTCCGGAAGGTGAAGAAGACAAAAACAACTCTTTGTCTACAAGTCGCGCTGAGGCTGGAAAGAAAGTCGCAATGGACTTAGGAAAGAAAGCTGAAAACGAAAAATCTCAAACAGAAGTGTATGCTTTAAATGGTCGTGGAGAAGATTTCGAAGGATTCAAAAGAGAACTGAAGAATTCTTCAATGAATGAAGACGAAAAGAATTTAGTGATTCGAGTTTTAGAAATGCACCAAGATCCAACAACACGTGAGACTGAAATGCGAAACATGGGTAAAACGTTTACCGAATTGGATAAAACAATTTTCCCAATGTTGCGTCGTACGGAAATAACTACGGTTTATGATTTGACTGGTTACACAGATGAAGAATTAAAGTCGATTTCAAAAACAACACCAGATTCTTTGACATTGGAAGAATTATTGTTCACTGCAACACTTGTTTCTGACTTAAATGAGAAGTTACGTATTTACAAAGTTGCAATGGAGAACTTTCCTGCAGATCACAGAACGCACAATAATGTTGGAGCAATTTTGTATATGCAAAATAAAATGACGGAATCTAAATCGCATTTCGAAAAAGCAAATAGTTTGAAAGACAATGCGATTTCTAAAAATAACCTTGCAGCAATTGCTGGAGTTTCTGGAGATCGTTCAAAATCAAAGCAACTATTAGGTCAAGCAAAAGGTGCTGGAAATGAAGTTAATTACAACATGGGGATTATAAATATCCAAAATGGAAAATACGCAGACGCGGTAACTAGTTTTGGTGCGGATAATTCTTTCAACAAAGCATTAGCGCAACTATTGAATGGTTCTGCAGATGCTGCAATTAAAACTGTTGATGCTACTTCTGATAAAGAAAGCGCTCAAGGTTTCTATTTAAAAGCTATTGCTGCTGCACGTCAAGATAAAACGGATGCTGTTGTTAGCAATTTGAAAAGTGCATTCGGAAAAGATGCTTCATTGAAGGCGAAAGCATCGAACGATAGAGAATTTTTAGGATTAGCAGATAACGCTGCATTCTCAGGAATTGTTAAGTAATTAATTTCCTTAACTAGAAAATCCCGTCAATTTGGCGGGATTTTTTTTGTCCATTATTTTTCTTGTTGGAACAATTAAAATAATTGCACTTTTTAAAATGGCATACAAATCAATTGTAATCCTTTTAGAATGCAAACTACCAAGAAAGTCAATCTCTTACCGTGCTACAACATGAAAGCAAGTTTGCCATGTTTCATAAGTTGCCCAACATTTCTTTTCGCACCGTAATTCCCAAATTGTTTTGGCAAGTGCATCCGCTAAATAGCTGCATTCCGAAACCGTTAAATCCCGCGAAGCAAAAAATGTCTTGTAGGAAATATCAAATGTTGTTCCGTGCAAATGTGCACTTTTCTTAATTGAATTTCGATTCCATCTCCTCAATCTTGCAACAGAATTAGTGGTGCGCAACATGGATGTAATGGTAAATCTTGTGCATTCCAATCCAGTGTTTTCTAGTTTACGTTGAAACATTTCCCCAATAGTATCCAACAATAGTTTAGATTCCAACGTCAAAAAAGGATAACTGTAATACATTGTATCGAGGCTATAATATTCATTTTCCTCAATTCTAACCAATTTTTCTTCTTTTAAAAGCGGATAAATATCCTTCTTTGAACGCAGTATAACTCTGGTTCCGTTCCAATACGATTCTTCTAAATAGTGTTTTACCTTATCCCTTAATTCCAAAGCATATACGACATCAAAATCACAACTTTGTGTTTTTT
>JBIKZR010000001.1:0-25817 GCA_044354635.1 Crocinitomicaceae bacterium
CGATCAACGGGGTAAATTTCAACACTGCGAACAATACGCTTTCCACCGGAGTGACTTTAGTTCCAGGTGTGAATACGTTCGTTGTAACGGCAACAAATTCTTGCGGAACAGATACCGAAACGATTACGATTCTGTATAGTAATTGCGTTCCACCAAGTATCAGCATTGTTTCGCCTGCGACAAATGGATCAACCGTTACAAATGCAGCGTTCACATTTACAGCAACGATTCTGAACTCCAATAACGGACAAGGAATTGGGTTTACGCAAAACGGAAGAGCGATCAACGGGGTAAATTTCAACACTGCGAACAATACGCTTTCCACCGGAGTGACTTTAGTTCCAGGTGTGAATACGTTCGTTGTAACGGCAACAAATTCTTGCGGAACAGATACCGAAACGATTACAATTACTTACCAACCGTGCATTGCGCCAGTAATTTCAATTCTTGCACCAGCTTCAAACGGAACAACCGTTTCAACTGCTGCGTTCACCTTTACGGCAACGATTCTAAACTCCAATAACGGACAAGGAATTGGGTTTACGCAAAACGGAAGAGCGATCAACGGGGTAAATTTCAATACTGCGAATAATACGCTTTCCACCGGCGTGACTTTAGTTCCAGGTGTGAATACGTTCGTTGTAACGGCAACAAATTCTTGTGGAAGAGATACCGAAACGATTACTATTAATTATGTTCCACAAACGGAAGATAAAAAACCAAGTCCAGGAAAACAAGGACCAACAGCTCCAGGAACTGGCCGAGGCGGAAAATAAAAAAAAGGACTCAAAAAAGCCGTAACAATTAAATGTTGCGGCTTTTTTTATGTTATAAACCGATTTAAACTTTCAAAAATCAATTCATCTAATTATATTCGCACCTTATAAAGAATAAAGAAATGGCATTAATAGGAAAAATTCGCGAAAAATCGGGATTGTTAATAATCGTAATTGGCGTTGCATTGTTTGCTTTTATAATGGGCGACTGGCAGCGAATGACAGAAGGTTCAGGAGATCAAATTGGTTATGGAACTGTTTATGGTGAGAAAGTTGATTTCAAAGCATTTGAAGAAGCAAGTTTGAAATTTCAAGAACAGGATAAAACGCAATTTGCGCAGCAGCAGAGAGAATACACACCAAAAGACCAAGAAGCTTCTATTGATAAAGCTTGGAATTACGTGGTAGAAACTTCCATTTTTGAAAAAGAATACGAAGCGTTGGGTATTGAAGTGAGCGACAATGAATTTGATTCCTACCTGTATGGTAGAGATGGATTTCCCGTTATGCAAGAATTATCTCAAGGATTTACCGATTCATTAACAGGATTATTTAACCCAAAATTGTTGGAGAAAAGAATCGAAGAAATGGAAACTTCTGAAGATCCAAAAGTTCAAAAACAATGGGAAGAAAGTAAAAAATACTATTCTGATCGTCGCAAGCAGGAAAAATACTTTGCTTTATTAGGGCAAGGCGTTTATGTTACAAAACTGGAAGCAGAAGAAGAATATTTTGCTCAAAAAGAAATAAAAAGTATTTCTTTTGTTGTCAGACGATACAGCGAAATTACAGATGAGGATATCAAAATATCAGATTCTGAATTGGAAAAATACTATGACGCGCATAAAGATGACAAAAAATACGAAAACAAGACTGCAAGTCGCGAAGTACGTTATTTTGATGTCTTAATAAATCCTTCTAAGAAAGATTCCAATGAATTTAATAAAACGATGGAAGAAATAAAGAAAGGGTTTATTGCAGCTCCTAATGATTCCATTTTTGTGATGCAGAATTCGGACATTAAAGTTTATTCTTCTGCTAAAAATGCAACTGCGGTTCCGGAATCCAATGAGAAAGCGCAAAAAATGCAATCTTATCCAAACTTTATGGATACAATTTTCAAAACAGCAGCTATCGGACAAGTTGTAGGTCCTTACACTAGTAAAGGAAATGTTGTTGTATCTAAAATTATTGGTTTTACACCAACTCGAATGAAAGCAAGACATATCTTGTTGTCTACGAATCAATCTACAGATAAAAAAATAATTGCTGCGACGCAGAAAACGGCAGATAGCTTAATGAAGCTTCTTACAAAAGATAATTTTGCGGAATTTGTTACAAAATATAGTGATGACAAAGGTTCTGTTCCACAAGGAGGTTTGATTGACAACTTTATTGAAGCAGACATGGTTCCTGAATTTGCAGCATTTTGTGCAACTAAAAAAATTGGTGCAATTGGCGCTGTAAAAACAATTTATGGAATTCATATCATTGAAGTTTTAGAAAGAGACGCTACTACTTATCCAGTTTTGGCTTCTGTTCAGAAATCATTCAAAGCGAGTCAGGAAACGACAGATATGAAAGACAGCGAAGTGTATAATCTTTTATACAAATTGGAGGCTAAAATTTCAAATCAATCGGATATCAAAAAGAAATTGGAGTTATTTGACACGCTTGCTTTAAAAGCTGGCTACTTTGTTCGTCCATTGAATATCGAAGAGCTAAGTCCAAAATTATACGGTTTTGAAACGCAATTTGCGGAAGACAAGATTTTAAAACTTGCATTCTCTGAGGAATCTGCTGTTGGTGATTTAACGTCAGCTCCAATTAAGGAAAAGAACCGTTACATCATTGCAATCGTATCTTCTATACGTGAAAAAGGAGCTCCAACATTAGAAGATGCAACAATAGTAATGAAACGCGATTTGTTGGAAGAGAAAAAAGCTGCTCGTTTAACCAATCAATTGTTGAAGGACAAGAATTTAAAAGACATGGCAAAAAGAGCGAATTCTGAAATACTGAAAGCAGAAGTTACATTTGCAAATCCGCAAATAACGGGTGCTGGATTTGAAGCAGAAGTAATTGGCTCCCTTTTCTCAAGTTTGAAAGATGGACAACGCACAATGCCTTTAAAAGGGAAGATGGGCGTTTATGTTATTCGCATCGACAAAACAATTAAAGCTCCAGCAGCTGCAAATTATACTGTAGAGCGGGACCAAATGTTAGCTGCGCTGAAAGGTGGTTTACAAGGCCAAGCGCTTGGAGGATTAAAGAAAAAAGCAGAAGTAGTAGATAATCGTCGTTTTCTAAATGCGGGAATCAGACGCTAGACAATAAGAGACCAATCGAGAAAAGTCACTTGTTCCAGCCATCTTGGTATCGAAATAACGATCTGAGATTAATGGAGTAAGTGACTTTTCTGTTTTTATAAACTTTTCAAATCAACACATATTTTTTACCTGGCAAGGATTTTACCACACCTTTCATTTCCAAATGAAACAATTGAACATTCAAGGAAGAAACAGATTGGTTGGTTTTAATAGAAAGCACATCTACATGCTCTCCTGAAGAGTTTTCCAAGATTTTACACACCAGTTGCTCGTTTGTCGTTAATTCAACAAAACAACTTCGCTGAACCGCTTTCTTCGTTTGTTCTGTGTCCCAATTCATCTGTTTCAAAAAGTCGGAACCATTTAAAACCATATGTGCCTTGTTTTTCTGAATCAAGCCATTGCATCCTTCCGAAAACTGCTGGCCAATATTTCCTGGAAAGGCAAATACATCCCGATTATAATCATTTGCAAGATCCGCCGTAATTAGGGAACCGCCCGACTTTTTGCTTTCTATCACAATTGTTGCGTCGGCCATTCCGGCAACGATTCGATTGCGCATTGGAAAATTTTCGCGGTCAGGCCGTGTGCCAGGAATAAATTCTGTTATCAAACCACCATTGAAAAACATTTGTTCCGCAGTTCGTTTATGCACACTAGGATACAAACGATCCAAGCCATGACCTAAAACACCAAGGGTTTGAATCTTGTTTTTTACACACAGTTGATGCGCAAAAATATCAATTCCGTAAGCCATTCCACTTATAACTTGAATGTTGGAGTCCTTTATTTTAAAAATCAATTCTTCACACAAACCTTTCCCATATTCCGTTGCTGTGCGGGTTCCGACAACCGATATTACACGTGCTGGATTTGGATCAAACGTTCCCTTACTGTAAAGTAATAGTGGCGCATCTTCGCACTGTTTCAATCGGCGAGGATAATTGGTGTCCAAATAAAAATGGGTAGAAATGGAATGTTTAGCAATATATTCTACTTGTTCTTCAGCAAGTTGCAACGCTTGTTCTCGGCGCATGTTTTGTAGAACTGATTTTCCAATTCCGGTTAAGTGATGAATTTGATTTAGTTTTTCACAAAAAATCGCTTCAATACTTCCCAGTTTTGAAACGAGGTGACTCGCTTTTTTAGGTCCTATTCCCTGTAGAAAGGTTAGTCCAATTTGATGAATTAATGGAGAGTTGTTCAAGGTTAATGGTTTAAAGGTTACTTGAATTTACACAAATAATCCATGTATTTCACTATGAAAAATGGAATTTTTTTTTTACTCCCTATTAAAAATAACCCTTAAAGAAAGCCCTTAAGACTTTGCAATTAAAAGTCCACCTTTTTAAAATTTTCAAAAAGCCCATTGATTGTTTTTTAAAATTGGTATTTTAGCCAAACAATCGAAACGAACTATTGAATTACTCGACTATGAAACTTTTCGTGAAATATACTTTTCTCGTTCTTTTACTTTTTCCTAAAACCAGTTTTTCTCAAGCCCTTCCGCTACAAGGAAAGGTGCTTCAGTATGACTCAAAACAAGCAATTATTGGCGCAAAAATTAGTTGCTCAAATGGTCAAAAAGCCATTTCTAATGCAACTGGTGAGTTCAAACTTGAAGTGGAAAAATATCCAGTTACTTTAATCACCACTTTCCAACCCTTTTTGAATGATACTACAATCGTTGAATCTGCTGGCGAAGTTACAATTCGATTGAGCGAGGCCGTTCAAAACATAGCTACAGTTGTTGTTTCTGCTGGTCGGAGAGCCCAAAAAATGGAAGATGTGACTATTTCGATGGAGATTCTAAAGCCAGAAATGATTAACAATAAAGGAATAACAGATTTAGAACAAGCGGTGGATCAGAGTCCAGGCGTTTATGCAATGGATGGACAAGTTAGCATCCGCGGAGGTGGCGGATATTCTTATGGTGCTGGAAGTAGGGTTTTAGTTCTTTGGAATGGAATTCCAATGCAATCCCCAGATCTTGGCGATGCAAAATGGAATGCAATTCCGTTTGAAAATGCCTCGCAAATTGAAGTAATTAAAGGCGCATCATCTGTTTTATATGGGAGTGGCGCCTTAAATGGTATTATTGCATTAAACGAAAAAGAACCGTCTCAAAAACGGGAACTTCGGGTGAAATTACAATCTGGAGTTTATGGTAATCCAAAAAGAGCTAGTCTAAAATGGTGGGAAGTAAATCCAACCTTTCATAATTTAGATTTATTTACCTCCAAAATGTACCGAAAATTTGGATACAGTTTAGCAATAAATGGCTATACAAGTGATGGTTATCGAAAAGGAGAGGTGGAAGATCGGACCCGAATCAATGGTATGTTTGTTTTTAAACCGCACAAATTCAGCAAACTAAGAACTGGCGTTACCTATAATTTTCAATACCAGTATACTGGTGCATTTATTCTTTGGGAAAGTGATTCTTTGGGATATATCGCGCTTGGCGGAATGGAACCGAAAGCACCAGGTTCTTCTGTTTCCTACCAGCGTTCCATTCGATTAAATGTAGATCCTTACCTGAAGTTTTACGATAAAAAAGACAACCGACACGAATTTAAAACGCGCTACTATTTAGTCACAACAGGCGATTTAACCAATGTTTTTCAATCTTCCAAAGCCGAAATGTTTTATGGTGATTATTCGTTCCAGCATATTACCAAAAACAAATCTTCCTTCTCCGCTGGGGCTACTGGATCTTCCAATAGAATCATCAGTCCAATTTTTGGAGACCATATTTCCACTGGTTTTGCAGCCTATTCTCAGTTTGAGTTAAAACTTAGAAAGTTAGATTTTACAGTTGGAACACGACTGGAATATTTTCAACAAGACCACCGCGTTCCAGATTCTAGATTTACCATCAAAAATACTGTAGTTCCATTTTTTCCGATCGTCCGTGCGGGAATGCATTATAAAATAACAAAATTGACACACTTAAGAGCGTCTTTTGGTCAGGGGATTCGTTTCCCGTCGGTTGCCGAAAGATATGCTGCGACTTCGGTTGGCGGGGTAATTATTTTCCCGAATCCAGATGTGGAACCTGAAAGAGGTTGGGCGGCAGAAATTGGTTTAAAGCAAGTTGTGAAGATTGGGGAATGGAAAGGTTATTTTGACGTTGCCGGTTTTGTTAACCAATACAGCAATATGATGGAATTTACCTTTGGGTTATATCCGCCAGACACACTTACCTTAACTTTTGTAGAAGGAACGCCAGGATATATTAAAAATTGGGTTGGATTTCAGGCAAAAAACGCTGAAAAAGCAAGAATTTCCGGAATCGAATTATCCTTTAACAGTGAGGGAAAAATTGGTAAAATTGAAATACAATCTTTACTGGGATATACCTATATGAATCCAATTAGTTTGAACCGCGATTCTGCATACATCTCCACCTTTTCAGATGCGGGATCTAAATTATTAAAATATAGATTTAAACATTTGGCGAAGGCCGACATTCAAGCAACCTACAAAAATTTTAGTCTTGGAGCTTCGATGCGCTATAATAGTAATATGTCAAATATTGATGCCGCTTTCGAAGATGGTTTTCTTGGGCAGGAATTTCTTGCCGGCTTGAAAGAATACCGTGAAAGAAATTCGAAAGGTGCTTTGGTTTTTGATCTGCGATTTGGAATAAAATACCAAGATAAATACCGAGTTGGAATTATCGTAAACAACCTGTTAAATGCTGAATATATGAGTAGACCGGCTGATATTCAGGCGCCTAGAAGCTTTATCGTTCAACTGCAACTTACACTATAACAGCTGTTTTTTACAATCAAAACAGAAAAAATTGTACTTTAGCGAATGCCGTTAAATTGAATTAAATATTACCCATTTATGAAATACTTACTACTCGTTTATCTTTTGCTGCCGTTTCTTGGTTTTTCACAAATTACTGGAAAAGTGACGTTCTTCAATTCAAAAGAACCAATCGTAGGAGCGAAAATCATCGTTTCAAATGGACAAAAAGCAATTTCTGATTTCGACGGAAAATTTAAATTAGAAGTTAACACTTTTCCCGTTACCCTTATAACGAGTTTTTTACCCTTTGCAAATGATACAGTAATTGTAAAATCTGCGGGGGAAATAACAATAGCTTTAAAAGAACGCATTCAAAATATTGCAACTATTGTAGTTTCTGCAGGAAGAAGATCACAGGATATTGAAGAAGTGCCAATTTCGATGGAAATCATTAAAACCGCAATGATTGATAACAAAGGAATCAGCGATTTAGAACAAGCGGTTGATCAGAGTCCTGGCGTTTATGCAATGGATGGACAAGTAAGTATCCGCGGTGGAAGTGGATTTTCCTATGGCGCTGGAAGTCGGGTTTTATTACTTTGGAATGGCGTGCCAATGCTTTCCGGAGATGCTGGAGATACAAAGTGGAATTCTATTCCGATGGAACAAGCTTCGCAAATTGAAATATTGAAAGGAGCATCTTCGGTTTTATACGGCAGTGGAGCATTGAATGGTATTATTTCTCTTACGGAAAAAGAGCCCGGATTAAAAGGAGAAACCCGCGTAAAAATTCAAAGCGGTTTGTATGGTGATCCAAAAAGACAAACCCTAAAGTGGTGGTCGACAAATCCAATGTTTTACCAAATAGAAGCATATTATGGAAAAATGCATAAAAAATATGGGTATACCATTTCCACCACCGGATTTAAAAACGAAGGTTACCGCCAAGGAGAAACCGAAGATCGCGCAAGATTGAGTGGCTCCTTATTTTTCCGCCCAGAGAAAATTAAACGGTTAAAAGCTGGAATCGGATATAATTTTCAGTACCAAAAAACGGGGAATTTCCTAATCTGGCAAAGCGATACTTTTGCTTATACTCCAAGCGGAGGTGCCGACACGAGCCTTGCAACATCTACATTAACCTACAATACTGGCGTTCGGCTGAGTTTAGATCCGTATATTAAATACATTGATAGATACAATAACCGGCACAATCTCAAAACACGGATTTATTACGTAGACAATACAAATATCACCAACAAAGCGCAAAGTTCTGCTTCTTCCGTGTCTTATGCGGACTATCAATTCCAGCATTCTTGGAAAAATGGAATAGAGTTAACAACTGGCGCAACAACAATTTACACCGTGGTAAACTCGAAGTTGTTTGGCGATCATTCCTCCACGAATAGTGCAATTTATGCGCAATATGAGCAAAAAATCGGAAGATTAGATATTACGGGTGGAGTGCGGTTTGAATATTTCAAACAAGATAATAGAAAAGGGGATTCTGACTTTTATATAGGAAACCCAGACAAAAAAAACAAACTACCTGTAACACCAATTGCGCGGCTTGGATTGCACTATAAAATTGCCAAATTCACGCATTTAAGAGCTTCTTTCGGTCAAGGTGTTCGTTATCCATCCGTTGCGGAAAGGTATACAGTAACGAGTGTTGGAGCGCTCAATATTTTCCCCAATCCAAACTTAAAACCTGAAACAGGCTGGGCAGCGGAAATTGGTGTGAAACAAGGTGTGAAAATGGGAGGCTGGAAAGGTTTGATTGATATTGCAGGTTTTGTGAATCAATACGATAACATGATGGAATTTACCTTTGGACTTTACCCTGTGGAAGGAATTCAAGTAAATCTTACCAATCCGGATGATCCAGGGTACATTACTAAATGGCTCGGTTTTCAGGCTCAAAATGCCGAAAAAGCACGCGTTTCTGGTATGGAATTTTCCTTTAACAGCCAGGGAAAAATAAAGGAAGTTGAATTAGTAAGTTTAATTGGGTATACTTACATGAACCCAATTAGTTTAAATAGCGATTCGTTATACAATTCAAATTTTTCTGATTCTGGCAGTAACATGTTAAAATATAGATTCAAACACCTTGCAAAGGCCGACGTTGAAGCAACCTGGAAAAATTTTAGTGTTGGAGCATCCTTTCGTTACAATAGTTTTATGCCTAATATTGACAAAACTTTTGAAGATGGTGTTTTTGGAACGCAGATTTTGCCTGGTTTAAAAGAATACCGTTCCAGAGATAATGGCGGAAGCTTTGTGTTTGATGCAAGAATTGGTTATTCCTTTAAAAATCATTACCGAGTAGGTTTTATGGTTAATAATATTTTGAATGCGGAATACTCCACCCGACCGGGAGATATTCAGCCACCAAGAACGTTCTTGGTTCAACTGCAAATGAAATTTTAATGAAAGTACTTGGTGTAATACCCGCCCGATTCGATTCGTCGCGATTTCCTGGAAAACCTTTAATAGATTTGAAAGGGAAAACAATGATTCAGCGCGTTTACGAAGGGGCAAAAAAATCTTCTCTAATAACAGAAGTTATCGTTGCAACGGATGACCAGCGCATTTACGATGAAGTAATTCGCTTTGGCGGTTTGGTGCGGATGACCAAAATTTCTCACGCTAGCGGAACAGATCGCTGTGCAGAAGTTGCAAAAGAATTCCCAGAAATGGATGTTATTATCAACATTCAAGGAGACGAGCCTTTGGTTGATTACAGGCAGTTGGAGGTATTAATTGAAGCTTTTCGACAGGAAAAAACAGTTATTGCTACCTTGGGAAACACCGCTATAACTTTGGAAGATATTGAAAATCCAAATCGCATTAAAGTAGTTTTAAATAAGCACAACGAAGTGTTATATTTTAGCAGAAGTGCGGTTCCTAATTTTGCTCATTCCAAAGGAAATCCGTTGGAAAAATATCCTTACATGCGACACATTGGTTTGTATGCGTTCAGAGCACAAACGTTGCAGGAACTTACAGCACTGCAGCCAACTGATCTGGAAAAAATCGAATCGTTAGAGCAATTGCGGTGGCTTTACCACGGATATTCCATCCAACTTGTTGAAACAGATATAGAGACACCCAATATTGATGTCCCGGAAGATGTTGAAAAAGTACTCGCTCTTCTCTGACTTATTTTTACGGCATTTTGCAACATTTTCGAAAGAAATTCGTAATTTGCCGAGGTTAAGTTATATTAATAATTAAGGCATGGTTTCAGTTGAACAACTTATTGGAGATTTATTGGTGCGCCATAATTGCGTAATTATTCCAGCATTTGGAGGTTTTGTTGCAAAGCAAACTTCCGCGTCAATTGATTATAAAAATGGCATAATGACTCCTCCTCGGAAATCGTTATTGTTTAACCGGCAGTTGATTAACAACGATGGGCTATTAATTGCGGAACTTGCCGTTTCAAATGCAATAAATTACAACCAAGCAACTGATACCGTTGGTTCTTTAGTAAATACTTGGAACGAAAAACTCAGAAATGGAGAACGCATAACAATTGATAAAATTGGGTTTTTATTTTACGACCAAGAAAAAAATATCTGCTTTGAACAAGACCGCTTTTTTAACTTGTTATTAGAATCTTATGGGCTTGAAACGGTGCACTTTTTATCTGAAAATGATGTCCAACTTGCTCAAAAAACCACGATTGAACGAGCATTGAGTATGGAGGAAAATAATCCTGTGCAACCGGCAATTGTTTTCAATACGGAAGCAATTTCAACGGAGAATGGTACTTCAGAAACACGTGTGATTGAACATCCAGCGTTGCAAAAAAATTCAAAAATTTGGAGATACGTTGCCGCTGCTTGCCTTTTGCCGATTGCTTTTTATTCATTTTGGCTTCCGATGAAAACTCCTGTTTTAGAATCTGGGATGGTCTCTATTCAAGATTTTAATCTGTTTTACAAAAGTACGGATGGAAACTATTCTCAAGAAAAGATTTCCCTTAAAAGCCCCTTTGAAAAATATACGACCTTAGAAGAGAGTGTTGCTGCGCTTCCAAACGATATTGCTATTTATTCCTACAAATATTCTGAGGATTTATACATCCCAATTCGTCTCACGAATGCGTTGCCAAATGCTATTAACGAAGAACTTCCAGAAGTAAAAGGAGAATCGCAAGTTTCCGTTTCAACTTATAATTTGATAGTTGGATGCTTTGGAAGTGAATCAAACGCAAAAAATTTAGTTTCAACCTTAAAATCTAAAGGTTTTTCCTCCCAAATTTTAGATATTTCCAATGGTTTATACCGTGTAAGTATTGGTGCAGCAAATTCAGTTGATGAGATGCAAAAAATTAGTCAAACTGCTACTGCTCAAGGATTTGAAGGTTGGGTTCTAAAGAAGTAAAGTAGTTGCATTTTATTTCCACTTAAAATTAGTCGCTATTTTTCCATAATACTGCATAGTTAAACCGGTTAAACCCTTATATTTATTACTCGTTAAAAACCCGAACGTATGTCAAAATTACTATTATCAGCCCTTTCATTGGGATTCACTTTTACGCTAAGTGCACAATTTGGTTATTCCGTACCAGTTAAAAATACGGAAGGAAGTGAATATGCTTTTACAAAAATTGCACATTTAGACGCAACTCCTGTTGAAAGCCAAGGAAACACTGGCACTTGCTGGAGCTTTTCAGCTTTGTCCTTTTTTGAATCAGAATTAATACGAAAAGGCACGAAACAGCCCGATTTATTATCTGAAATGTTCGTTGTTCGAAAAGCATACGAAAGCAAAGCAGAAAAATTTATTCGTATGGATGGAAAAATCAATTTTTCTGAAGGAGGCGCTTTCCACGATATTCCATTTGTAATTAAAAATTACGGAATCGTGCCGCAAGAAGTTTACACAGGTTTGAATTATGGTTCTGAAACCCACAACCATAGTGAAATGTTCTCTGTGTTGGATGGCGCGGTGCAAGGGCTTTTGAGCCATTCCAAATCTTCCTCAACGGGTGTTTCAACAGCTTGGATGGGCGCTTTAAATGGAATTTTAGATGCTTATTTTGGGAAAGATTTAAAAGAATTTGAATACAAAGGGAAAAAATATACGCCACAATCCTATGCTAAAGCAATTGGTTTGAATATGGATGAATATATCTCTTTGACTTCCTTTACCAACCATGAACTTTACAAAAAATGCCAATTGGCAATTCCAGACAACTGGGCGTGGGGAGAAAGTTATAATGTAGGATTAACAGATTTATTTGATGCCTGTGAATATGCACTTAAAAATGGCTACACATTGGCTTGGGGAGCAGATGTTTCGGAAAAAGGCTTCAGTTTTAAGAATGGTTTGGCTATCGTTCCAGAAGATCCTTCTACAATTGATGTAAATGGAAAAGACTCCAAAAATTATTCCGATGCGGGAGCAGACAAAGCATCCAATGCTTTTGTTACTCCCCAAAAAGAATTAGTAATTACATCGGAGCTGCGCCAAAAAGGATACGACGCAAAAATGACTACAGATGACCATGGAATGCACATTGTTGGGCTTTACAAAGATCAGAAAGGAACCCGCTATTTTTTAGTTAAAAATTCGTGGGGAACAGGCAACTATCCAAAGGGTTATTTATATGTTTCTGAAAATTATTTTAATTACAAAACGATCAATGTGTACGTGCACAAAGATGGTGTTTCCGGAAATATGAAAAAAAAGTTGGGGTTGTAATTTGCGGAATGTGAAGTTAATTTAGAAGAATAATTCATATTATTTTTTTGTAATTAATTTTTTGTATTTTTATACAAAATTTTTAACACACCTCATGGAACGACTAACACCTGCCGAAGAACTAGTTATGTTGAAGTTATGGAAACTTCAAAATGGAGCCGTAAAAGACATTCAAGAACTATACCTCCATCCAAAACCAGCTTATAATACAACATCAACTATCGTTCGGATTTTGGAACGTAAAAATTTCATAAAACACCAACCTTTAGGAAGAGGTTTCATTTATTCTCCAAATGTTTCCCGCGAAAAATATAGAGAATACCTTGCTAATCATCTTTTGCACAATTACTTTGATGGGGACAAAGAGATGTTGCTAAACACGATTTAACCGGATTCTTTACAAGAAGAATTGCATGGGTTTTCTTTTAATTTCTGGCAATCGTTTAATTTAGTTGTGTTAAAAATGCGAACTAACCGTATTTAGAGAAGGATTACATAAATCAAGAAAGGTTCTGTTTTTAGAGTTTTGAGAGTTTTTTTACAATTTTCTCCGCGCAAATTCTAGCTAATTCATCACTTTTTACGAAATCTTCGTATTCTGCATTGTGAACCATCTGAACCTCCAGCATCGTTGCTTCATTGATTTCCGCGATATCTAGAAATTGTATTTTTTCCTGCAAAAATGCTTCAACTGAAATTTCATTCGCAGCATTTAAAATACACGCAGCTGTGCCGCCCATTTCCATAGCCTTAAACGCGAGGTCTAAATTTTTAAAGACTTCTCTATCTGGTTTTTCAAATGTCAATTGCGGGTAGTCCATAAAATCAAAACGTGGGAAATCTGTTTTAAACCGATCCGGAAATGTCAGTGCAAATTGAATTGGTAATTTCATGTCAGGCAAACCCATCTGTGCTTTCATGCTGCCATCTTCAAATTGCACCAAGGAATGCACGATGGATTGAGGATGCACAATCACATCAATTTGTTCTGGTTTTAAGTTAAACAGCCATTTTGCTTCAATCACTTCCAGCCCTTTGTTCATCAACGTTGCAGAATCAATCGTGATTTTTGCACCCATAGACCAGTTTGGATGTTTCAACGCTTGTTCACGTTTCACCGATTTCAATTGCTCGTTTGTCCAACCACGAAATGGTCCGCCAGAAGCGGTAAGATAAATCTTCTCAATTTTATTATGAAATTCACCAACTAGACATTGAAAAATAGCAGAATGTTCCGAGTCAACTGGATAGATATTTACACCATTTTCTTTCGCCAAGCGCGTAACCAATTCTCCAGCTACAACAAGCGTTTCTTTATTGGCAAGTGCTATGGTTTTCTTTGCTTCAATTGCGCGTAAGGTTGGTTTCAATCCTGCATACCCAACTAAAGCGGTGAGAACGGTATCCACTTCGTTAGATTCCACTACTTGACACAAAGCTTCTGCGCCAGCATAAACGTGAATGTCTTCTTGCGATAAAGCGTTTTTAACTTTCAAATACAGGGACTCTTCCGTAATTACGACCGTATTTGGTTTAAACTTTAAAGCCTGCTCTATTAATAAATCTGCATTTTTACCGGCAGTTAAGACTTGTAAATCAAAGTACTGTGGGTATGATTCAATTACATCTAATGCTTGTGTGCCGATTGAACCAGTAGATCCGAGTATTGCAATTCCTTTTTTTGGACTCATCCTACAAAAATAACGATTTGAAACATAAAAACTTTACAAATGACACGAAAGAAATCACCGAAAATCCATTTGTCGGTTGTAATTTTGGAGGCGTAAACACTAAAAATTCTAAATGAAATACCGCATACTCACGAACGAAGAACTGGCTCCTTTAGCGGAAGATTTCAAACATTTTTTGATTGTAAACGGCGTCCATACAGAAGAATGGATTCGAATAAATTCCAATGCACCTGAAAAAGCTGCAGAATTGGTTGAAATTTTTAGCGATACCGTTTTGCAAAAAGTATACGAAAAAATCACACATCTAGAATTTCGATCTCCAGATTCCTGCATTGTTTTTCATTTTGCACCAGAAAAAGTGGCTCTAATTTCCATCCAGAAAAAAGAAAATTCAGTTGCAGACTTTTCTACGGTGGATAGTATTCATACAGCGTTGACCAAAGAAACCAATAGCCTTCAATTTTTTCAGACCGAAAAACACTATTCAGCCACCCGTGAGCAAGAAATTCACCGCATGCTGGAGCAAGGCTGCTTCCTCTCTTCCGCAGATTTTTGGGAAACCCTGCAGGAAGTTGTCAACTAAATCGAACGAAAATACCATTAGATTGTTACTTTTACAGCATTAAATAAATTAGTAGTATGAAAAGATTTTTGATAGCCGCTTTGGTAACTTTTGGAGCAAGTACTTTAAACGCACAATTGCAACGCCCAATGGCAAGTCCATTAGGGAAAATAGAACAAAAAGTTGGATTGACAGATATTAAAGTTGAGTATTCGCGACCATCTAAAAATAATCGTGTAATTTTTGGAGATGTTGTTCCGTTTAATGAATTGTGGCGAACAGGTGCAAATGACAATACAAAATTCACAACTTCCGATGCGCTAGTTTTTGGAAATGACACACTAAAAGCGGGCACATATGGAATCTTCACCAAGCCAACAGCTGAAAGTTGGGAGGTGCTTTTTTACACGGACTATTCAGGTGGCGGCACACCAGAAGTTGTAGAAGAAGAAAAAGTTGCGTACCGAACAACGGTTAAAACAAGCGCGTTGAACGATGTTGTCGAAACATTCACCATTTCAGTGGACAATACTACCACCAAATCTGCCATTTTGACTCTTTCTTGGGATAAAACGCGCGTTTCGCTTCCATTTACCGTTCCAACAGCGGCTAAAATGACAACTACTATTGAGAAAATAATGGGCGGTCCCTCCGCTAGCGATTATTATGCTTCTGCAGAGTTTTATTTTAAGGAGAAAAAAGACATGAAGAAAGCCTTAGAATGGGCAACAAAAGCAGTAGACATGCGCCCGGATGCGTTTTGGTACGTTCGATTAAAATCTTTGATTCAGGCAGAAAATGGGGATTATAAAGGTGCAATTGCAACTGCAAAATCATCTTTGGAAGGAGCGGAAAAAGCGGAAAATAAAGCCTACGTGGATATGAATAAAGCCTCTATCGAAGAGTGGAGTAAGAAGAAATAACTTTGTGAAATTCTGTTGTTTTTTAGAGCGTTGCATCGGCGCAAAAGCATACGATTTTTCAACATTAATATAGTGGCGTTCCGATTTATATGACAGCATTAGAGACAGCATTAATCCATAGATTCGGGCAAGAAAACGTATCTAGTTATCCAAAGAAAGAAGGGGAAATTCCATTAATTCTTCTCGATTTGGAGCTTAAGAGTCGCACGAAAGTTCTTGTAACAAATGGTCTAAGCGATTTTTTAATGCCTGTTCCAGAAAAATTAGCTGGAAACGAATACAATGAAATTTACTTTTGTCTCCCAAGCTATTGGGATGTAAGGGATAGTGAAAACCCTAACATGAATTGGGTTTTTGAATGGATTCAGCGTATCGCCAAGTATGTTGTAGAAAAGAAAACGTGGCTAGGAAACGGGCACACAATGCCTTGCGGTTCGGAGATGGAAAGCCTTTCGCCATCCATGCGGCAAAATCATTTCTTTTTCTCAGATCCGGTTTTGCTAGAAAATGAATTAATGCCGATTGAAATAGGTGGGAAAAACATTCATTTTCTTGCCATTATTCCAATTTTTGGGGAAGAAATGGATTACAAACAAGGCAAGGGAACGTTTAAATTTCAGCAAAAACTGCGAACACATGGCGTAACCGAAAAACTGGATGATTACCGGGGCAGCACGCTGAAAAGCAAATGGCGGTTTTTAAAGCGTTAGTTTTATCTGCTCAACAATATTGATTTGTTTCAATTACAACAAGCCTTTCTCCATTAACAACTTGGCAATTTGCACCGCATTTGTTGCCGCTCCTTTCCGCAAATTATCCGCAACAATCCACATGTTTAACGTGTTTGGCTGCGTTTCATCACGGCGAATGCGACCTACAAAAACAGCGTCTTTTCCTTGTGCATATTTTGGCATTGGATACGAATACGTTGTATTGTCGTCTTTTACAACGATTCCAGGCTGCTCGTGCAATAACCGGCGCACTTCAGAAAGATCAAAATCCTTTTCAAACTCAATATTAACCGCTTCCGAATGACCTCCAACAACCGGCACCCGAACTGCAGTTGCCGTCACGCTGATTGTCTCATCCAAGATTTTTTTTGTTTCATTCGTCAATTTCATCTCTTCCTTCGTGTACCCGTTTTCCTCGAAAGAGTCGCATTGTGGAATACAATTTTTATCAATTGGGTATTTATATGCCATTTCACCGGAAACGCCGTTTCGCTCATTTTCCATTTGCTGCATTGCTTTTACGCCTGTTCCTGTGATGGATTGGTACGTTGAAACAACTACCCGTTTTACCTTATACGCTTTGTGCAATGGAGAAAGTGCTAAAACCAGTTGAATCGTACTGCAATTTGGATTGGCAATAATTTTATCTTCAGAAGTTAAAATCTCCCCGTTTATTTCCGGAACAATCAACTTTTTTGTTGCATCCATGCGCCAAGCCGAAGAATTATCTATAACCGTGCAACCAACTGCAGAAAATTTTGGCGCCCATTCCAGCGAAGTTTCTCCGCCAGCTGAAAATAATGCTATGTCTGGCCGCATTGCAATTGCGGTTTCCATTCCAACTACCTTAAACTTCAAGCCACCAAAATCAATTTCTGTTCCGATAGATTTTTCAGACGCAACAGGAATTAATTGTGTTATCGGGAAATTTTGTTCGCGAAGAACCTGTAACATTACATTTCCAACCATTCCGGTAGCGCCAACAACTGCAACTTTCATAAACATATAATTTGATTAACCAAAATTAGTATATTTACTTTCAAAGAAAACAAACGAATGAAATACTTTTTAGCCATTTTTATTTTTCTACTACAACAGTTTGGGCACGCGCAATTAATAGAGGATTTTTCGGATAATAACATCACAAGCAATCCGACGTGGTCGGGCGACGACTCCGTTTTTACTATTTTGGATATTGCTGGTGATTTGCAGTTGCGTTCCAATAAAACGATTGCCAGTTCCAGTTTTTATCTGACAAGCCCAAGTACACAAGTTACTGGCGGACAATGGGAGTTTTACACTTATTTGAATTTCAATACTTCCAGTGCAAATTATACTGATATCTACCTAACTTCTAACCAGGCAAATTTGTTAAACACCACTATTAGCGGCTATTTTATTCGAATTGGAGGAACAACAGATGAAATTTCTTTGTATCGAAAAGTTGCCGGTGTTTCCACAAAAATAATTGACGGTGCAGATGGCATTACAAATACAAGCAACAACTATTTAAAGATAAAAGTTACCTGTTCCCCAACCTACGAATGGAAACTTGAGCGGGATATAAGCGGAAGCGGAAACTCTTTCTTTACGGAAGGAATTATTACGGACGCCACCATTCCAGCGAGTAGCTTTTTTGGGATTTCCATTACACAATCCACGGCGTCTTTTTTTCAGAAACATTACTTCGATGATTTCTATGTTGGCCCTATACTTTATGACATTCTTCCTCCCGTGTTATTAACCGCAACCGCTGTAAGTGCTTCGCAAATTGATATTTTATTCAATGAAGCATTAAATCCACTTACTGCAGAAGATGAAACATTATATGATATTCAGCCGTTTTTATCTGCAACATCAGCCGCTCTTGACGCAAATAATCCGGCACTCGTTCACTTAACAACGACTTTTCCGCTGGTAAACGGAAATATGTATACCATTTTCGCAAACAATATGGAAGATCTTGCACTGAATAGTGCCGCTGTTCAAAGCCTAACGTTCACCTATCTTATCGCAGAAAATCCCTTGCCAGGAGAAGTTATAATCACAGAATTTGTTTGCGATGAAACGCCTTCCAATGGTTTGCCACTGTTAGAATACGTTGAAATTTTTAACACCAGTTTCAAATATTTTAATTTAGACGGATGGAAATTAGGAGATAATTCTTCCGAAGGCACACTTCAGTCAAAGTGGCTTTATCCCGGTGAATATTTGGTGTTGTGTTCTTCTACTAAAATAGATTCGTTTCTTGTGGCAGCAGCGGTGACTAGTTTTCCAAGTTTAAATAATACTGGCGATGACATTATTTTGAAAGATTTGAATGGAATTATTTTGGATAAAATCTCCTATACCGATAATTGGTACCAAGATGCATCGAAAGAAGATGGCGGCTATTCTATTGAATTAATCAATCCGAATGACCCATGTTCGGATGCAAGCAATTGGAAAGCAAGTATTGCTGCAATTGGCGGAACACCAGGATTGGAAAATTCGGTAAAAGACCTTTCTCCAGATACATTAGCGCCAACTATTCTTCAGTTATTACCCCAATCTCCAAATTACCTTACGGTAACCTTTTCAGAAGGAATGGATTCTACTTTTTTAGCGAATGCATCGGTTTCATTTTCTCCAAGTTTAACATTAGCAAACACATTTATCTCCAATCCGTTTCCAACGAGCGTGACGTACCAGTTTGCAGAAAATTTGATTGGTAGTCAAATGTATAGCCTACTCCTCGAAAATATCGGTGATTGTTGGATGAATACCGCAAATCTGAGTGGTGATTTTGCTTTGCCGGAAATTGCAGTTGCAGGAGATCTTGTCATCAATGAAATCTTATTCGATCCATATACTGGCGGGTACGATTGGATTGAAGTATACAACACTTCCGCAAAATTATTGGATCTCTATTTGTGGGAAATTGGAAATTACGACGATTCAATTGCTAACAAAAAAGCGATTGTGCAGCATTATTATCTTTCACCAAAAGAGTATGCCGTGATTGGAAAAGATTCCACTTTTGTTAAACAAAACTACCCCGCTGCTATTCCAGGAACATTTGTCTACAGTGAACTTCCAACTTTCACCAACGATTCAAGTACGGTATATATAGTCTATAATGCTACAATAATTGACAAAGTTTCCTATTCTGATGCTTGGCATTTCAAGTTGTTGGACAATACAGATGGCGTTTCTTTGGAAAAAATTGACCCGAGTGGACTTTCAGACGATTCAAATAATTGGCATTCTGCAGCAGAAGCGATTGGATTTGCAACGCCAGGCGGAAAAAATTCTCAATACTTACCTGCATTAATGTCGGGTGAATTTACGTTTGCCAGCCAAATTATTTCTCCGGATAACGACGGAAACGAAGATTTCCTTCAAATTACCTATGCGATGAGCGAATCTGGATTACTTGGAAAATTTACCATTTTTGATGATCGCGGACGAGAAGTCAGAACACTTTTTAGCAACGAATTATTGGCTTCAAGTGGAACATTTACATGGGATGGTATTTCCGATAAAGGCGTTAAGGCAAAAATTGGCACGCATGTCGCGGTTTTCGAAGCTTTTTCAACGAATGGCGCTTTAATTTATACCAAAACGAAAGCATTTGTAGTAGCAGGAAAAATATAATACGGTAACTTGCGTATTCATTAAATACCAAGATATGACGAAGCAACTTTTGTTATTAATCAGTAGTGTGTTTTTCTTTACCCTCGTTTCCGCGCAAGTTAACCCAAATGCAATAGGCTTGCGAAGCGGCGGCGGATATAATGGCTCCTTTGGTGGGGAAATTTCCTATCAAAAAGGATTTGGCTCAGCAAATAGATTAGAAATAGATTTTGGCTGGACAAACCGAAGAGATGATTTCTGGAAAAATAAAACGTGGCGTTACAATCAATTTGCCGTTTCTGGAATTTACCATTGGGTATTTAATTTAACAGAAGGATTAAATTGGTTTATAGGACCAGGAGCGCAAATTGGATTTTTCGACGACTACTACAACGAAAACTCAGGAATTTCCATGGCACTTGGCGGACAAATAGGAATAGAATATGATTTCAACAAACACGGCGTTCCATTGCTTTTTGGTTTTGATGCGCGGCCAATGCTTGATTTTGTGGGTTATTATTCCGGTTTTGGCGGTGGAGCAGCAGCTTCTTTGCGCTATACCTTTTAAAAAATGGCGCAATTTCTAAAGGAATTCAATCCAAGCCTTCTTATTTATTTCTTCTCGTTTTTTGCTACAATAGTTGTAATTTTACCGTATTATTTGAATACGTAATTATGCTTGTACCTAGTTCAAAGGGTTGGATCAATAAATATTTTGATTTGGTTGAAAAAAACCAGATTAATTTAAGCTATGAACGGACAGCAGAAATGGAGGAAACAGCATTTATTCATGCTTCCCTCGCAAGAACAGGCATAATTTTCGGATTCCCAAATCAAATGCTTTTCGCACAAAAGATGGACGCCGCCAAATGGACTGCGGAGGAGAAATTAAAAATCCTATTGTTCGAATCGCTGTTGCTGGTTTATTCCTTAAATACCAAGGGCAAAAAAGTAGATAAAAAAGAATTTAGTCAGGCATTAACCGATTTTTATGGATTCCATGGGTCGTCTGCAATTAAAAAAATCTTTACGTTCTTCCTAAAGGAAACAGAAGAAGAAAAAATTGAGACCATTTTTTCAAAGCGTGTAGATATCAAAATCAATTTTCTTGAAAATAGACTTTGGGTAAATTATTTCAATAATGTTCTCATCTACTTGGATGTAATTTTATTTTATGATTTTCTAACGAACCGAAGTAAAAGTACGCTATTGAACTACGATGAAATGGCAATGAATACCTTGACTGCAATTTCCTTGGCATGCATGTCCGATGGTGTTATTGATTCCAATGAACAGAATCTGTTTTCCGTATTTTTGGCATCAGCTAATTTATCCGATCTTCAGCGGGATATTGCAGAAGCACGCTTCCAAAAAGGGGCAGATTTCACAGACTTTACAGAACAAGTGAAATCGAATGAATTACTCAAACTATTTCTTGTTGATTTGGCTTCTTTCGTTGTTTTTTCCAATTACGATCAAACAAAAGGAGAGGTTTCCTTTTTACAAATCTTGAGCGAGTACATTGGTGTTTCAGATAGCCAACTAAACGTTGGACTGACTTTAACAGAGCAATTTATTCTAAATAATCAAAAAGAAATTCCGTTTCTCAAATCCTCCTCTTCCGTTGAAAAAGTTTATAGTAGTTTGTCCAAACGTTGGATAAAAATTCTAGGACGAAACAAAGATAAACTGGCAACCGAACTGAAGCAAAGCAAAGAATTAGTGTTTCTAATTCGTAAATCCACCATGACGGAACTTTCCAAGGAGGAAAAAGAAGCCGTAAAATCGCAGTTTATGGATATTGTAAAATCGATGCCGTCACTCGCTATATTCTTACTTCCTGGTGGTGCATTTTTATTGCCGTTGGTATTGAAAGTAATTCCAGATTTGATTCCATCCGCATTTCGGGACAACGAGGTAGAAAAGTAAAATTATACCATTACAATTCCTTGATCCATTGCGTCATTTGTAGCAAAACATCTGTCGAAAACGTTTCCTCCAATTCACCATATTCCAATACGCTGCAGGTTTTACACTCTTGAAATAAATGGTTCAATCCTTCCGCTAAAATTAGTTTCATATCCGCTTTCGATTTTTTTGAAGCATGTGCTAAAAATCCTGACTGACTGGATTTTGCTGGAACTTGAATGTCCTCCGAACCATTAATAACAAGTAGCGGAATGTTCCATTTTCTTAAATAATCCTTCGTTTCAAAAGCGATAAATTGTCTTCCCCATTCGTTGTTCAAAAACTGGTTTAACGCCATGTTGAAAGTCATTTCAGTCATTTGATCTTTGTAATCTTGTGGCGCTGATTTGTACATTTCACGGAGGTAAACATTCATAGGATCAATTGATTTTTCAATCGAATAATCCATCAAAATAGCACAGATTCCAGCATAAAGTGATGAATTCCACTTGGCGTATTCCTCCGACTTCCCCATTTTCAGCGGTATCAGATATTGTTGCTCAATTAACACTTCCGCGCCAGAAGTTCCAACACTTGCCAATTCAACAACAAAATCCACTTGTTTGTTCTTTTTTGCGGCAATTAGCGCGTGCATTCCACCCTCTGAATGACCGATAATTCCAATTTTATTGGCTGAAAAACGTGGGTATTTTGCAAAATAATTCACGCATGCTTTTACATCAGAACTAAAATCTTCCAATGTCGCATTCTGGAAAACTCCGGTGCTTTTGCCATAACCGCGGTCGTCAAACCGCAAACATCCAATTCCGTTCTTTGCAAAATAATCTGCAATCACCAAAAAGGATTTATGTCCGAGAATTTCACAGTTTCTATCTTGCGCACCTGAACCAGAAGCCAAAACAACAATTGGATAATTTAAAACACTTGTGTTCGGCAAGGTGAGCGTTCCAGATAGCGTAATCGCACCATTTTTTATACTCACTTCCTGACTCGAATAGGAGAACGGTTCTTTTGGCTCTTGTGGACGCTTCAACTCGATCTGCGCTTGTTCTTGTCGGTAAAAATTTGCCGCCCATTTTATGCCCATCTGCGATAGAACACCAACCAATGAATCGCCATTTGAAAAGTATTTTCCCTTGAAGGAAAGTCCAATTTTTGTCCAACTAAAAGAAAGGGAAGAATCTGTTATTTCCACCTTATCCATTCGGACATCTTCAAACTTACCTGATTCTGAGAGAGAAATTTCTGTTTGGTTCGGGTAATTTCGAATTACCATTTCTATTTTATTTGTCATTCCCATTACGGAAAAACTCGTGTGCCAAACCCCATCAATTTGGGAGAATCCGAACACACTAAAAAACAGGGCACAGATGCTACAAACTATTTTCATACTTAATTATTTTTTGAATTAAACTACAATTCTGTTCGTTGTTGAAATTGGCATGTATAAATTGAGCGCGTTGTGCAAATTCCTCTCTCGACAACACGCTATTTTGTAAACCAATATAATCGATTTTAAACTCCTTTGCGTCTTTTGCAATTGTGCAAAATTTCTCGAGCGTAGAACCTAAAACCATTTTATCATTCACAAGAATTTGTCCTGAACTCATAATGCAAGCCAATAATTTCAACTTTACGCCAGCGGCAATACTCGTATGTAAAACATGTATTTGTGCCTCCTGTACAAGATTGTGTAATTCCTTCTCCGATGGATTTGCAAACAACTCAATTTTTTCGTTGAGACACATTTCCTGCAATTTTTTCGTTGGATTTTTTCCTGCTATGACCAATGGGAAAGTTGGATCGATTACACTTTTCAAAGCGTGGATTATCCAAATTGCAGCGGACTCATTTTCCTTTACGGATAAGTTTCCATGAAATAAAGAATACCGCTTTACCGGTAAGAATTCACCTATAATGTCCGGAATGGAAGCAGGTAAAATATGTACGTTGGAATGGAACTTTTTAAGGTATTCAGCATCTTCCGATTGTATAGCGAGAACATGTTTACATTTCGCTAAAATGGTTTGATACCGTTTAAGTTTTTTAGCCTCTTGGTAAAAGTAGAATCGTTTTAAAAATGCAGCATTTTTTTTAAGTCCGTTGTAATATTCATGCTCCACATTGTGGGTGCGAACAAAGGTAAGACGTTGTTGAATTTCTTCGTTTTCCAAATACCACGTTGTATGCAATCCTTCAAAAATTATTGGAGAATTATCGTGCAATAAATTCGCAAGTAAAGCCTTGGATCGGCGAGAAGAAACGATAAATGGGCGGCTTCCAAACAACTGAAAAACACTTCTTTTTCGCGGATAATAAATGACTTTTGCGAATTTATCTAACTCTGCTTGTTTTCCCCGTCCATATTCAAAGACGTGCAAAGTAAGGTCAAAACCCAATTTATGCAACGCTTTTACACGGTAAAATATATCTATTGCACCGCCATAATCTGCCGGAAACGGAACGTCCAAAGAAACGATATGTACTTTTTGTTTAGTCAACTTTTGGGTATATTTCTTCGAGTATCTTTCGTTCCATTTCCCAGTTTTCAGTGCGCGCAGCAAGGGTACAATTATCCTTAAATTCAGATAAAAGCGCAGGATTTTTTTGTAATTCTGAAATCGTTTCTGCTAATTTTTCTGGAGATAATTCCGGTAAAACAACACCTATATTGTGCTTCAAAACGATCCTCTCCACCTCTATTAATTTAGTGCAAATTATTGGTGTATTCGCGTGCATGTAATCAAACACTTTATTTGGTAAGGAATAGCGGTAATTCAAATTTGTTGGTTTGTCCAACGTCAATCCAATATCAGCAAAAAGAGTAAAAAGCATCATTTCGTTGTAGGGTTTTTTTCCAAAAAATAAAACGGATTTTTGTAGATCGTAATCGATTACGCGCTTCTTGATTTCTGGAATTACATCTCCATCCCCTACGATTAAAAGCGTAACATTTTGGAGAAGTTTCATTGCTTCAACCGCTTCCTCTGCACCTCGATCGATATTAATTCCAGCGCCTTGCAGTATAACCAAAAATGTATCTTCCGGAATACCCAATTCTTTTTTTGTCGTGCTAATTTCAGCGTTCCATTTTGGTGAGATATTTCGCACAACAGAAACTTTTTTAGAATATTTGTTGGAATACAGCTCCGCAATAGATGCATTGACGGTATAAATTGTCGCCAATTTTGGAAAAATCCAATGCTCGATTCCTTCCCAGAATTTCTGAACGGACGGACGATTTATTAATTCTGGAACTTCGGTAAAATATTCGTGTGAATCGTAAACCAAACGGGTATTACTTTTGAATTTACTAGCGCTGTAGTTCGCTAATAAAGTATCCAAATCATTTGAAACAAGAAGATCTGCGCGCTTGAACAGCAAAAACAAAAAAAGTCTGAAAGAAAAAGAAGCGTAGAATAGAGGACCTTTTTCTGCGATTAACCGCATTCGAACTGTTTTATAGCTACGCGGTTTCAGCGCAACACTATCTTTCTTTTGTCTCCCGACAAGCGTAACATCGTACCCTTGCTGTTCTAAAAAATGGCAAATTTTATCTACACGATTATCCGTAAATAAATCATTGGTAACAGATACTATTGCTGTTTTTTTTCTAGCCATAATTTCAAAGAGAGAACGTCCGCCGAAACGATTGAAACTGATTTACAACAAAAAGGCTAAGAAAATCAAGACAATTAATAACAGCCAAAGTGTTAATACAATGCTATCAAAAATCATTACTCCTCTACTCATTTCCAACCTTTCGTTTCCAAAAGGAGTTAT
>JBIKZR010000371.1:0-2656 GCA_044354635.1 Crocinitomicaceae bacterium
TGGTTACGCAGGTGATATAACTATTGAAGCCAATAGAAAAGAAGTTTGGCTCATTAGGGAAGAAGAAGGTAAAAGAAAATACCACAAAATAGATTTAACTAAATCCGATTGGTTCGATTCGCCATTTTACAATATTAAACAAAATGATATTGTGTATGTATATCCAAACAATGTTAAAGTTAAAAGTGCTGGATTTATAGGAAATACAACTACCGTGCTTTCTGTTTTCTCCATTTTATTAACCACATTTGTTTTGTTAACCCGATAATTAGTTATGGAAAATAATAATAACAATTCAGAAATACAAGAAATAAATATTAAAGATATTTTATTCAAATATCTTGCTTTTTGGAGATGGTTTGTTGCGGGAACAATCGTATCATTATTTGTTGCTTTTACCTACCTGCGTTATGCAAGTGATATTTATCAAACTACGGCTAAGATTAAAATTTTAGACAATTCTAAGGGCGGAATGAAACTTCCAAGTGATGTAGCAGCACTTTTTTCCAATTCTAAAGTCAATTTGGACAATGAAATTGAGGTTTTAAAATCACATCGATTATTAGAATTAGTAGCTACTGATTTGAAATTAGAAACGTCCTATTTTACTATTGGAAACATTAAAACCTCAGAGTTGTGGAAAGAAAGACCGTTCAAAGTAATTTGGTTGGATTCCATAGACAGCATTAATACTAGAAAGATACTATTCGAAATTGAATTGCAATCCAAAGGATATAAAATTATTTCAGAAGACAGTAGCTCAGATACCACCTACCAATTTGGTCAAAAAAACAAAATTAAAGGACAAGAGTTTATTTTAATGTTAGAAAACAATGTGTCTATTTCGAAACAAGATCAGGAGCATTATAAGATAGTTCGAATGCCATTATCAATTGTAGTAGAAGGCTTGTCTAATGCATTGAATTTGGCTAGTACGGCAAAACAAAGTGAAGTTTTGTCTTTAGTATTATCAGGGGAAAATAAAGACAAATCAGAAGCTATTATTAATGAAATAATTACTAAATTCAATGAAGATGGAGTCGCAGATAGACAGTTAGTTTCTCAAAGGACCATCGATTTTGTTAACGAGAGATTTGTTAATTTGAGCGGTGAATTGGACTCAATTGAAACCCAGAAAAAAACATTTAAAACGGAAAATAATTTAAGCTATTTGCAAGAAGATGCTAAAATTACAATGACCAAAAAATCGCTTACCGAGGGCAATTATTATGCTTTGGAAACGCAAATTGCCTTGGCAAAATTATTAGAGGACACCCTAAAAAAAGACGGTCCTTTCGAATTGTTGCCTTCCAATATTGGAATTGAAAATGAAAATATCAATTCTCTAATTTCTGATTACAACAAAGTAGTTTTGGATCGAGGGAAGTTATTAGTGAGTGCTGGATTAAAAAACCCCATGTTGGTTGAATATTCTGACAAACTTATAGAACTAAAACAGAATGTTTTGTTTTCCATTCGAGTGCTTCAAAAACAACTGGCAGTTTCTATTAAAAATGTAAAATCATTAAAGCAGGAAAATTCAACTACTTTTAGTAGTATTCCCGCCAAAGAAAAAATACTGCGTTCTATTGAGCGCCAGCAAGCAATTAAAGAGTCGCTTTATTTGTTTTTATTGCAAAAACGAGAGGAAGCATATGTGTCAAAAGCAATCACGACTCCCTCCATTAAAGTGGTAGATTATGCCATGACCAATTATAATCCTATTGCTCCTAAAAGAAATATTATTTATTTAGCCGCTTTATTTATAGGGTTATTAATTCCTTTTGGAATTGTTTACCTTATCTTTTTATTGGATACTAAGATTCATAGCAAACTTGATTTTGAGCGTTTGTCACCAAATACCCCTGTGGTTGCTGAAATTCCATTCATTGAAGAAGAGATCCGAATTATTACCAATAATGATAGATCGGTATTGGCAGAATCTTTCAGAATTTTACGAACCAATATCAACTATTTAATTCCTCCAAAAAAAGAAGTCGAATGTCCTGTTATTTATGTCTGTTCTTCTATTAAAGGAGAAGGAAAAACGTTCGTTTCCTTAAATTTAGCATTGACTTTCGCTTCAATGGATAAAAAAGTGCTTTTAATTGGAGCTGATTTAAGAAACCCACAATTGCACAAACACCTTAAAGTAAATAAAAATCGTATTGGTTTATCTAACTATTTGTATGATTCCAAAACCGATTGGAAAAACTTAATAAACGAAAAAGTTTTCAATAATGAGTTTTTGAATATTGTTTTTGCAGGTTCTGTTCCACCAAATCCAGCCGAATTATTATCAAATGGTAGATTTGAAGAGTTGTTAAATATACTAAAAAAGCAATTTGATTATATTATAGTCGATACCGCACCAACCATTTTGGTTACGGATACGTTGTTAATTTCTCAATTGACTGATGTTACTGTTTATGTTACTCGTGCGGATCATACCGATAAGAAATTACTAACCTATTCTAAAGAACTTAAAGAACAAGGTAAAATGGTAAATATGTCCTACGTGATTAACAATGTGGGTGGTGAAAAAGGATACGGATACGGATATGGCTATAAATACAGTTATGGTTATAGTTACGGCTATAATTATGGTTATGGTTACGGTTATGGTGAAGATAGTGGTAAAAAAGCATCTTCAAGA
>JBIKZR010000372.1:0-2648 GCA_044354635.1 Crocinitomicaceae bacterium
GAGCCCTTGAGTTGTGCGTAATTCGTTTTAAATCCGCCGAAATAGGACTGTTTTTTTTAACGCAGAGGCGCAAAGGTAGAATTTTCTTTTATTGGTAAGGGGAAGATTTGTTGGAAGAATTAGATTCTTTGGTTCCAAGCTTGCAAACTGTAAGATGATTTTTGAATATAAAATTAAGAGAGGTTGCCGCAGCAGTGAAGCGGAAATAAATCAACTTAGTTGTCTGTTTATTTTATGCTTTTCTTGCCAAAAGAACTGACAGATGTGATATACACACCAAGAAAAATCACGAGCATGTAGCCAATTTTTTCCAAGGTAATTGTGCCAGTGTAATCTTCTGCAATTCCAAAAGCACTCAGTAAGAATGCAAAAATCATCACTAAAACCGGTTGCAAATAAATATATGCACTGGAAACAGAAGCCGTGAGGTATTTTAACCCGTACATCGTGAGCAAATACGTAAAAAACGTGACACCAATTACTATGTACAGAATCTTCATCCAAACAGCAAAAGGGATGACAGCAAAATTCGTTTGAAAAAATTCAGTCAAGGTTGGTGGATAAAGTACGATGAATCCTAAGCCAAATGTAAATACGTACGTGATAACCGTTAAAGGAGAATATTTTTTCATCAGTGGCTTTGCAATAACCAGATAAACCGCATAACTCGCCGCATTTATAAAGAGAAAAAAATCGCCCAAAACAGAATCGCCTTTTCCTGTTCCTGCGGTAAGTGTCAATAAAATTGCGCCGAGTGTACCGAGCAAAATTCCAACAGATTTTCCCAAGGTTATTTTTTCTTTGAGAATAAAAAACGAAAGAATTACCACTAGAATTGGATTGACGGACATGATTATTCCGGAATTGATAGAGGAAGATAAATTCAAGCCATGAAAAAAGAACAATTGATTGATTGCCACCCCAAACAAACCACAAGCGGCAAGTAACCAATAATCTTTCCGCGCGATTTTTTCTCGAATAAAAAAGGTTTTTACCAACCAAAAAAGAATGCTAGCGCCGAGAGCACGGAATAAAATAAACACATTTGGCGATAGAAAAATAGGCATTACACCTTTCGCTAAAACATGGCTCGCACCATATAATGTGTTGACCAAAAAAAGTGCTACGTGTGCTGAAACGGTTTTATTCAAACGAAAAAAAATTAATTAAGCAGGTTATTTTTAAACCGATTTTTGGATGATAAAAGAAGGTTATTTTAACTTTACTGCGGCAAATTCATTTACACATAAACGATCTTCAAAAGCGCTAACCTTAGTTGTTAAACGATTTTACCGCAGCTTCAACCGCTTGCTTAGTATTACCAATGAATACCTCTTCACCATTGATACAAAAAGGGCGCTTCAAAAAAGTATATTCTTCCAACATATAGTTGCGATAATCCGCTTCGGTAAGGGTTCTTTCGTGCAAACCCATTGACCGGTATTTCATTGCTTTTTTGGAGAATAATCCCTCGTAAGAACCAACTTTTTCTTTCAACCAATCCAGTGTTTCTCCATCGATATTGGTTTCCTTGATGTTAATCAATTCCACATCGTCTCCAGGGGAAATCGCTTTTAAAATGCGCTGGCAAGTAGAACAAGCGTTCAATAAATAGATTCTCTTCATCTTATGCATTTTAGTCTAATAACTTCATGTGTAATGCCGATGTAATTTGAAAGGAGTTCGTTGCATTTTGAACTCTATTGAAAATACAATCGGTATTAATTGTTCTGTAAAAATTCGTCGTTGCGTTTCTTATCTTCTTCCGATCCTGGTGTGTTGCAGCCTTTTACTTTTTTCTCAAACAAATAAATGAATTTTACTTGCGCTTGAATCGGCAAATAATTGGAACTAAACCAATTTAAAGCAGCACAGCCTTTTCGCCATTCGTACATGCCGAGAATTGGAATTTGAACGCCCGGAATAAAGAAACTTCTGCGGCTTAATTTAATTCCAAATCCTAGTCCGTAGTGCAATTGTGCAAGCAAAGGCTGCGGAACAGTTGGGTTTTCAAAAAAAGATTGCTCCAAATAACTTTTATCCCCACTTTTTACGCGGAAATCGAAGTTTACACCCAAACCATTATCGATAAAATACCGTTTTGAAAGGTTGATATTCTTGTGAACAGAAAAACGACCATATACATACCCGTTATAAAAATCACCAGTTCCGTTTATAGAGGATGCGAGATTTCCAAATGGGGTGTAATAATTCGTTGTCGTTTGTTCGGATCCTCCAAGCAATTTAAACCCAAGTCCCCAATCGTAGTAGGACACTAAAACTGTTTTGAGTGCGAGAGAAATTTTAGATCTTTTTTTAGGAAAATGTGCCATTCCAAGTTCCACGAAAGCACCAATTTTACCGGCTGGATCAATGGTATAATCAATCGGTCGCCCATCACTTGCAACTGCCGAATATATTGGATTATTTGCCGTTAACCGGGTGAATTGGTAGGTTGCTCCGGCTGAAAATTGCAAACCATAAAACCGATAATCCTTGTAATCCGACTTCCCGAAAACATCTTTTCTGCGCTTACCTGGAGTTAAGTCGCGCTGCGCAAAAACGGTACTTAATCCGACCAAAAACAGGAGTGTTAAAATTCTTTTCATGTCCTCAATATACGTAAAAATACTTACTCACAAAGCGCA
>JBIKZR010000373.1:0-2647 GCA_044354635.1 Crocinitomicaceae bacterium
TTCTATTTTGCTCACTGTTTGAACTTGTTACCAGTGAACCATCATCCGAGGTTCCTTGATTTCCAGTAGACTTGCTTTTTTCCAAAATAATTGTTGCAGAGGTGAAGAACTGAACTTTTTTCAATTTTTTCTCCGAATCCAAACTAAATTCATCCCTAATTTCATTGGTGTACGGAACCTTTACTCCGCAGCTAGCTAAAACGATTCCCAAAAGGATAATTACTACATATTTCATACTTCCGATTTTTTACAAATATACGCAAAGCTGTCAAAGATTATGCCTAACCAATTCTCCAAAAATATACTTTACCTTTGCATTTCAATTTTAAGGAATGAAATTACACGTAGAAACTTTTACTTTTAATCAATTTCAGGAAAACACCTTCGTAGTGTACGATGATAATAAGCAGTGCGTAATCATTGATCCCGGATGTTATGAACGAAGCGAGCAACAAATGCTGCAAGGTTTTATCTCAGATAATAATTTAAAACCCCTCGCTTTATTAAATACACATGCACACATCGATCATATTTTGGGAAATGCATTTGTGCAAAGAACGTATGATTTAGATCATTATTTACATATCGATGATTTGGTAACAATGCGAGCTGTAGAAAGTTATGCGCACGTTTATGGGTTTTCAGGATATGAAATTTCGCCAGAACCAACACATATTATGCAGGCAAATGGTATGCTGAATTTTGGTGGAATTAGCTTTGATGTTTTTTGTACGCCAGGACACGCTCCCGGACATGTCGTTTTTTACAATGAAGAAAATCAATTTGTCCTTAACGGAGACGTTTTATTCAATGGTAGTTTTGGACGTGTTGATTTACCAGGCGGCGATTTGGAAATCCTGAAAAAATCGATTCATGAAACACTATTTCAGTTGCCCGAAGAAACTATCGTGTATTGCGGACATGGTGCTCCCACAACAATTGGGAAAGAAAAACGTTCCAACTATATTTTGAATTTTTAGAAAGAACCAAACGTGAGAATCGGAATAAATACGCGCTTTTTATTGTCTTCAAAAATGGAAGGATTCGGCTGGTATACTTTCGAGATTGTAAAACGCATCGTCGAAAACCATCCGGAGCACGAATTTATTTTCTTTTTTGATAGACCGTATTCTGAAGATTTCATTTTTGGCAAGAACGTTACGCCGGTTGTTATTTCACCGCCGGCAAGACATCCCTTGCTTTTTATATATTGGTTTGAAATTGGAATTAAAAGAGCATTGAAAAAACACAAGATTGATGTCTTTTTCTCTCCAGATGGATATGTATCGCTTCAAACAAATGTTCCACAAATTGGCGTAATTCACGATATTAATTTCAAGCATTACCCGAAAGATTTACCGGCATCTGCGCGTTTCTATCTCAACTACTTTTTTCCGCGTTTTGCAAAAAAAGCAACTAAACTCATTACGGTTTCTGCGTATTCAAAAGAAGATATTATCCGAAATTACCAGATTGAACCAGAAAAAATTGTTGTTGCATGGAATGGTGCATCAACTATTTTCAAACCTGTTTCTGAGGAAATAAAAGTTGCTATTCGCGAAAAGCATGCAGGTGGAACAGACTATTTTCTCTTTGTCGGAGCAATTCATCCTCGAAAAAATGTGAGCCGTTTAGTGGAAGCCTTTTTAAAGTTTAAACAGGAAAATAATTCTCCTGTTAAATTAATCATTGTTGGGGAATCACTTTGGAAGAATAATTCTTTTTCGGTTGAACTGCCAGATTCACTGCAACAGGAAATCTGTTTTACTGGTCATCTTCCAATAGAAGAACTTGCATTACTAACTGCTTCTGCACTTGCTTTGACGTATGTTCCCTATTTCGAAGGTTTTGGAATTCCATTGGTGGAAGCGATGAAATGCGGAACGCCTATTCTTTCTGGAAATCTTACTTCTTTACCAGAAGTTGCCGGAGAAGCTGCATTGTATTGTGATCCATTTGACACAACCGATATCGCCAATAAAATGGAAGAACTTGTTTCATCTGAAAATTTACGAAAAGAATTATCCTCAAAAGGAATCGAAAGAAGTAAACTTTTCAGTTGGGATACCGCTGCAGCTACTGTTTGGGAGGAAATTACGTTACTTGCTAATCCTTCTTAAACGTAATATGGGGAGATCATAAAATAAACTATGACTCCTGAAACTGCAACAAAAAGCCAAATTGGAAACGAAAAACGCGTCCATTTCTTATGCTTTACGAAATCTCCTTGCCAAGCAAAAAGATACGTAAACAAAACAAGCGGAATTACAGCGATACTCAAAAGAATGTGGGAAATCAGCAAGGTGTAATAGAAATATGCCATTGCTCCAATCTTTGCTTTCTCTAGAATATCTAAACTACCACTTCCATTGGAATCTCCGTAAAGCGTTGAGTCGGAAGTCATGTGGTAAGCAACGTATAATATAAGAAACACAACCGATAATCCCAACGCAATTCTAATTAACGCGCGGTGTAATTCCATATTTTTATTCTTGATTGCAACCAGTGCACTAATTAAAAAGATAGCTGTAAGGGCATTGATTCCTGCATAAATAGCCGGAAGAAAAGATAAATCTATCCCGCCAATTTTCACCTTGAATAAGATAGCAACAGCAATTGGTATCACTACTGACAAAGAGATTATCAG
>JBIKZR010000374.1:0-2644 GCA_044354635.1 Crocinitomicaceae bacterium
AGGCATGCAATTGATTTTGGCTTCTTCGGCTTCGAAAGTTACAATTGACCGAGTGTTTTCCCGGTTCAATTTGCATTCTTATTTCACTCATATCGTAAGTGGCGAAGATTTTCCGAAATCAAAACCAGATCCTGAAATTTTTGAGTTTGCAGCCTCGTTATCCATTGCGGCTAAAGAAAATTGTATTGTGATTGAAGACAGTACCAATGGCGTTAAAGCGGCAGTTTTGGCAGGAATTTATTGCATTGGTTACAATAGCGAACACTCCAAATTACAAGATTTGGCCGAAGCCAATTTTGTAATCAATCATTTCAAAGAGTTGAATTTTGAAGTAATTTCGGCAATTTAAACCTATCCAACAGCTTCTTTATACACTCGAAGGCATCTTTCTCGGGCAAATTTATGATCCACAATGGGTTCTGGATAGGAAAATTCTTGAAGTTCTGGAATCCATTTTTTGATGTAAATTAAATCTTTGTCAAACTTTTTAATTTGCTCCGTTGGGTTAAAAATTCTAAAATAAGGCGCCGCGTCAACACCACAACCTGCGGCCCATTGCCAGTTTCCAACATTGCTGGATTGTTCATAATCTAATAATTTGGTAGCAAAATAAGTTTCGCCCCAACGCCAATCGATTAAAAGGTGTTTGCATAAAAAACTCGCCACAATCATCCGAACCCGATTGTGCATGTGTCCGGTCGCATTTAATTCGCGCATTCCTGCATCAACAAAAGGATAACCTGTTTTTCCTTCGCACCATTTTTGGAATTCGGCCTCATTATTATTCCATTTAATGGCATCATATTTTGGTCGGAACGAACGGTCTTTAGAATAGGGAAAATGCCATAAAATTTGCATAAAAAATTCTCGCCAAATTAGTTCGTTCCAAAACGTTTCATTGGTTTCTTGGATGGCTTTTGCCGCCATTTTCCGGATACTAACAGCACCAAAACGAAGATGCGTTCCAAGCATTGAAGTTCCTTCTAAAGCAGGAAAATTGCGTGTTGCTTCATAATTTTGAATTCGTTTTTCGGAAGTATTAAAATGAGCAACTTTGATTTTTGATTGTTCGAAACCAATGTCATTTAAACTTAAAAAAGGGTAGGAGTGATACACCACATTGTCGAGAAATTTCTCCGATTCAAAGTGTGTTAAAGGTGTTTTTTTGAAATTTTCTTTCCATTTTTTGGAATAAGGCGTAAAAACAACATAGGGCGTTTGATCGTCTTTAACCACTTCGCTTTTTTCGAAAATCACTTGATCTTTGAAGGTTTTGAAACCAATATTATTGGTTGCTAAAAAAGCGGCAATAGTTTCGTCTCTTTTTCTGGCATACGGCTCGTAATCATGATTTGTGAAGATGTTTTCAATTTTATTTTCCTTGATTATTTTTTCAAAAATTCCTATTGGATTGCCATTAAAAACTGCTAGATTTCTTCCAACTTTCTGTAATTCGACATCTATTTTATCAATTAATTCATGAATGAAACTAACACGTGCGTCCTCTTTTTCTAATTGATCCAAAATAGATTGATCAAAAATAAAAATGGGCAAAACTTCTTTTCCACTTGTTAAAGCTTCCAAAAAGCCTTTGTTATCGTCAATCCGCAAATCGCGTCGAAACCAAAATACATTCATTAGGAAATGGTTTTATATTCGCCAAAAAGTTCGATAAGTTTGTTTTTTCGGTACTCAAATATCTCATTTAACTTTGGTTTTACCAAAAACGGATGAACCATTTGTCCCAAAATTCCCATTGGAACTTTATAATCCACAATGTCTTCCATTTCTACGCCACCCGGAATTTCTTTGATAAAATGTTTATGGTGCCAGAGCGAATAAGGTCCAAAACGTTGTTCATCAACAAAATAGTTTTCATTATCCACATGGGTAATTTCCGTAACCCATTTGGTTGGAATTCCTAAAACGGGCGTTACAATATATTGAATAATTTGTCCTGCAAACATCGGTCGGTCATCGCCTGAAAGTGTTTTAAATCCCATATAATCTGGCGTAATGGTTTTTAGATTTTTAGGGTTTGAAAGAAATTCCCAAGCTTCTTTTAAAGTGATAGGAAGATTTTGTTTTGTATGTAAAGTGTAAATTTTCATTTTTATTTGTTTTATACAAAAATACGATTGTTTATTCTTTTAATCTAAGTGTTAAACAGATTTATTTATTTTTAGTCTAAAAAAATCAAATTACTACTTTTGATTTTGTAAATTTGAACCAAATAAATATATAAATTATGAAAAAAATAGTAGTTGCTCTTGCACTTTTTATGATTTCCATTGTTGGAAATTCACAAGTTAGAACGCCACAAGCGAGTCCGAAGACTCTCCTAAATCAATTAGTTGGTCTGACAGATGTTGAAATTGAATATTCTAGACCAAGTGCCAAAGGACGAATTGTTTTCGGGGAATTGGTTCCTTTTGGAAGATTATGGCGGACGGGTGCCAACGCCAATACCACGATTTCTTTTAGTGAAGATGTTGTCATTGACGGAAAAACATTAAAAAAAGGAAAATATGCCTTATTTACTTTGCCAAAAGTTGAAAGTTGGGAAGTAATTTTCTATTCTAAAACTGATAATTGGGGAAATCCAGAAGTTTGGAATGAAGCAGATGTTGCTTTGCGAGCTTCT
>JBIKZR010000073.1:0-8028 GCA_044354635.1 Crocinitomicaceae bacterium
TCCAGTAGCGGTGTTTTAATTGGCCCATGGTGTAACTGGCAACACGTCGGTTTTTGGTACCGAAGAGTCTAGGTTCGAGCCCTAGTGGGCCAACAAAAAGCTTCATCGAAAGATGAGGCTTTTTTTATGTCCTTTTTTTAGTGATTATGCGGTAATTTAGGAACAAGTGTAAAACTGTTGAACACTCTTTAAACTTTAAAAAGGCAAACTTTTGGTTTCAACATATTAGTGCGAATAGAACAATTGAATGAGAACGAAAAAAATCGTTGCTAAATAATTTTTCAATTAATTAAGTTTTATCTTCGCAACATAAACTAAAGAAAATCTCAAATGAAGAAACTATTTATTATGGCATTCAGCATTACTGCCTTAAGTTCTTGCATGGTATCACAAACCTATCAATTGACAGGTGAGCCAATGGGAACAAAAACGGGAGTTGCCAAATCTAAAATTATCGGAGATAGCGACACTTCGATTAAAGCAGCTGCAGCGAATGGAAAAATTACAGTTATTGGAGCTGTTGAAGTAACAACAAAATTATTCTTTTTCCCAATTGTCACTACCAGAGTTTATGGTGAATAATCTAAAGAAATGATGAGAAATATAAAAAATATAATAGCAGGAGGAGCTTTGGCGTTAGCAGTAACTTCCTGCACCGTAACTTTGCCTGTTACAGCTTCAAGAGCAGAAATCGGCAGTTTAAAGGGGAAATCTCAATCAACAGTTTTGTTTGGTATAATTTTTTTGAACAAAGATTTTGGTTTAAAACAAGCAGCGAAGAATGGAAAAATAACTTCCGCTATCGCAACAGTTGATATGAAAACAACCAATTATTTTTTCTTTTCAAAGAGAGAATTAATTGTTACTGCTAAATAAATAAAGGTTATGAAAAAGAAAATTTTAGTAGTTGCCGCTATAGCGATGTTAGCTACTTCATGCACGATGTCCTACCCAGGAATCGCAACAGGAAACAAAATTGAAAAAACAGGTGTTGCTCAGAAAAAATTATTTTTGAATCTTGCATTTACTCCAGTTGATTTAAGTATCGTAAAAGCTGCTAGCAATGGTGGAATTACAAAAGTTGCAACTGTAGATTATTCCATTAAAAAAGGTTTGTTTTTTACTACGTATAAAGTAATGGTTACGGGTAATTAAAATTATTTTTTAATTTATTCTTGTAAAGCCAGTCGAAAGATTGGCTTTTTCTTGTTCTTTACTTTCGGAAAAAGTAAAACAACTATTTCCCTCTGATTAATTTAAATCGTATTAGCCTTTTACAAATTGAACTGCAGCCGAACCTTCCTTTGTTTCAATGCGCAAAAAATAAATCCCACTCTCTAAGTTGCCTGCATCTAGTGTGTTATTGTCTAAAAAACCGATATTGAATTGTTTGCCGTCGACGGAAAAAACACGACAATTTTCAACTGTTAGAGTTTGTGAAAATCCTTGAATCACCAATTTATCCAGTGTCGGATTTGGGAAAATCGAAATTTCTTCCGCAATTAATTCGCTAACTGCACTTGTTCCGATTTTTCCGTTGATGTCGTATTGCATGAAAAACTCCCATATTTTTTTTGAAGCACTAAAATCGTTGTTTGTTACACCAATAGTAAATGCTGAACCAGGCCAAGTATGACCACCAGCAATTACTTTATAATGTTCCACATCAACGCCATTGTTTCCTGAAGAATAAAGAGAATGAACGGCAGTGCAACCATCTGTTAAATTTGAATTTGGAACAGCAGATATTTGCGGTGTTGTTGTACAATTATTGAAATCTACCCAATAATTTAATACATCTGGAATTGCAGCCATAAAACTATTTCCATCATACGGAACCGTTGCATCAGCCGTACCGTGAATTTCTAAAACTGGCATTGGATGCTGTGTATTGCACGTTAGCGATTGATTCACATTCATGGTTCCAGTAACAGAAGCAATTGCTGCAATACGATTACTCAAAGAACAAGCAAGCGTATAACTCATAAAGCCACCATTCGACATTCCAGTGCTAAAAACACGATCCAAATTCACAGAATATGAAGCCGCAATAAAATCAATTAATGCGCTGGTGAAACCAATATCGTCAACTGCTCCGCCCCATCCGGAATTCCAATAAGGAGTATTAGATCCGTCAAGCGTTCCCATAGGGTGCACGAGCAAAAATCCAGCAGTATCGGCTATTGGACGAAAATCTCCGTAAAACATTTGTTCTTGCGCATTACTAGAATATCCATGAAAATTGAAAACTAATGGCGCTGGAGTTCCTGGTGTATAACTCGCGGGAACATACACTATAAACGTGCGCGACAATCCACCATGCTGCAGTGTCCCATTAATTGTTTGCTGTCCGAAAGATGCAAACGATAAGAAGAGGAAAAAGAATAAATTTTTCATGCCTAAATATAATAAAAAAAATAATTGAAAGAAATGTTAAAGGTTTTTCAATTTTTTAATCTACTTAAAAGAGTGGATAATTCAACTGAACATTCGCTTTCAATTGGTTTAGAAGTGAGTACAATCCGAAAAATGTGCGCATGATATAAATGGAATGTTCCGAGCCCCTGGCATTATTCATTTTTCGTAATTCTTTGTCCTTACTAAGGTTTTCACCCATTGCATAGATTTTTGCAAAAGAAGCATCGTCCCCAAAATCGAAGGACGCACTCTGAAAAGGTTTACCTAAAAGGCTAATCATTTGCTGCATCATTTCTTGTAAAAATTCCTTTTGCTTCGGCGTATCATTGGGCTTGAAGAATCCTAATTTTTCATACAATTCAATCAGTTGCTCTTCATTTTGAAAAACTTCAGGTCGCAACAATTGAAAATACGGCTTGGAAAATTCTGTCGGAATTTCTTTCACACATCCAAAATCCAAGACACAAAGTTCATTTTCGTTGTTAACAATGAAATTTCCTGGATGCGGATCGGCATGTACGCGGTTGAGAACGGTCATTTGAAAAAGGAAAAAATCCCACATTGCTTGACCGATTTTGTTGCGAACCTCTTGCGAAGGATTACTTTTTAAAAATTCAGGAAACATCGCGCCCTCCATCCAATCCATTGTTAAAATTCGCTTATTTGAAAATTCAGGATAGTATTTCGGAAAACGTACATTTTTAATTTCGGAAGATGCGCTTGTTATCTCGACAGCTCTGCGCAATTCTAGTTCGTAATCCGTTTCTTCCAATAATTTAGATTCCACCTCATCCATGTAGATCTTCATCTCTGAAGCCTTCATGTTTAACAATTGAGAAGCTAAAGGTTTTACCAATTTTAAATCCGAACTAATAGCATCGGCAACACCAGGATATTGAATTTTCACTGCAAAAGACTGCAACCCGATTCGAGCTCTATGCACTTGTCCTATGCTTGCTGCATGCACCGCTGATTTGGAAAATTCTTCAAAAATATCTAAGGGTTTTTTACCGAAAAATTGCTGAAATGTTTTTAAAATCAATGGATAAGAAAGCGGTGGTGCGTTGTATTGTGCCATCGAAAACTTATCTTGATACGCTTTTGGAAGCACCGAATTGTCCATACTCATCATCTGTGCAACTTTCAAAGCGCTGCCTTTCATTTCACTCAGAGATTTATATATATCCTTCGCGTTTTCTTCGTGCAAAGAGTCTTTTGTAAGAGAAGAATTGACTGATTTTTTGGCAAAATATTTTATATAATTACCCCCAACTTTTGCACTTGTACCGATTATTTTTGCAGCGCGTTTAACTTTTGAAGTTGGAATACTGTCTAGTGATTTTTGTGTGTCTTCTTCTAACATTGAATTACATTACTTTTGTCTTGAATGCAAATTTTCCAAAATCAAGAATTGAATCAAATTGGTTGGAGCCTAGCAAATCAAAACTTAAATTAATCGCTTTCTCAATTGCTGCATCTGTGGTGCTAAATTCTGAAGATTCATCCTTAAGCCAAACGCGGAAAATGTAGGTGAAAATAAGTTTGTATCCTTTCGCATAATGTTCTCCGATGAAAGCGCGATCTTTTATCTCATCCTGCTCCTTTGCTTCGGATAAAAGAGAATCTACCTCTTCCTGTAATTTCGCCAAAAATGGTTTCCAATCCTTACTTTGTGCTGCAACGTTTTGGATATCTGTATAATTGAAGAGGTAAAAAGATCTTTGTTCTTTTAATTCTTCGAACAAGGTGAAAAACAAGCTCAACAACTTCTCACGGGCTGAAAAAGCAGGATACTGCTCATCCTCCTCTAAGCGGTGCAACGCGTTGTGCAACGAAGTTAACGGAATGGATTGCTGCAATTTTTCAAGACTAGGGAATAATTCGTAAAAGGCGGATTCCTCTATTTTTAATTTTTTAGTCAATTCAAAAACAGAATACGGTTTTCTACCATTTAAGAGTTGAAATTCGATATATCCTTTTATAATTTTTTCTTTAGATGCCATACTTCTTTTCTTTTTAAACAAAATAAAGGAAGATTTAGTTTAGGGACAGACGAATTTTTAATTATTTTAACAAATCAAATTGAATGTTGCAACTAAATCAAATGTTTAATCAATTGATTTTTAAGTAAATTAAATCCGAAATCGCCCTGTATTATTTAAAAATTTTAACCGGATATTTATTCAACAAAATAATCTTTCAATTCTAAAATCTTAAAATTAGTTGAGGATAAATTCAGCGCAAAACAAGCATCTGTTAAACCATACTCCACCTCAAAGGAAATCTCTGAATCGTCATTAAAAGCCAAACGCATATCTTTTAACTTAAAAGCTGGGTAATACTTTCTTTGGGTAAAACATTCAGGATCGCTAATTTTCATTGCACTAAAATCCTCTGACAAACGATCATTTACCAATTTTTCCAATTGACTGATTTTTTCTGTTTTGAATAATTCCATATGGTTCTTTTTGACTAATGTGTCGCCAGTTTTAAGAAAAACTTCTGTCGCCCATGTATAGCGACCTTTATAATCTGGCGTTCCAGTTTCGATAATTTTATAGGATCTCCAAAAACAGGTATTCACAAGTATTGGGTCAACCTTTCCTTTGGAACTAATTACCTCCTCTTTGCAAGAAACGAATGGGAAGGATAAGTCGGAAATCGAATCTTTTAAAGCGTTTAACTTGTTTTCCAATTCAACAGATGTGTTTTTTGAATGTTCTTGGTGACTGAATAAATCAGTTTTTAAGTTAACCAATTCTTTTTTCATCAAATTAATCCTATCTAAAGCAATTGTCTGCGCTATATGAAGGCTATCGTTTGCTTTAATCAAACTATCTTTTTCCCGTTCTAATTTTGCGAGTTGAATAGACTTATTATTTGGAAAATAGGTGTTGTATTTTTCACGCAGGAAATTTTGACTATTCGCATTACTTACTATCACACTAAAAAGCGCAAGGAGAATTATTTTCATGATTAATCTAAATTTCTGTTTATTGTATCAAATGTATCTGAAATAATTGCCCCAAAAATAAACTGTAAAATTAAAATCCAACAGAAGAATGGTGATAAAAAATAAACCCTGAAAAAATCCAATTATCCGGACAGAATATTTTTAAGTCGTAAGCATAAATAGCCTTTTAATAATCGCTCTAATTCTGAACTGAAATTATCTGTAAAATCGTTTATTTCTTTACATTTGCAGCATTGAATCAAAGTCTATGCGCTTATTTTTATCCAGTATTCTACTATTAATCGGTTTTTCATCGTACGCTCAAAATGGTGATCTTAATCTGCTAAAAAAAATCAATGGCAGTTACTCTGAAAATGGTGGGAAATTCTATCGATTTGTAACGAATACTGACACGCCAGTTGCTTTGGCTTTGCCTGCTGGATTAATTACCATTGGACTCGTCAAAAAAAATAATCAGATGGTTTTTAACGGTTTGGAATCTCTTTCCGCTCAAGCGGTAAGCGGCATAATTACGTTGAGTTTGAAGTTAGGAATCGAACGCGAAAGACCATTTGTAACGTATCCGAATGATATTCAAAAACATGCAGCCGCAGGTTCCTATTCCTTTCCATCCGGGCACACTTCCATGGCATTTGCAACAGCAACTTCCATAAGCTTGGAATATCCAAAATGGTACGTTGTGGCTCCCGCTTATTTGTGGGCAAGCGGCGTTGGATTTTCTCGGATGTACTTAGGCGTTCACTATCCAAGTGACGTTTTGATCGGTGCATTTATTGGAGCAGGATCCAGTCTTTTTGCCCATTATGCAATGAAAAAAATAAAAGAAAATTGGTTAAAAAAAGAAAAGCTTTAGTTGCTTTCAAAAATACTTTCCAAATACAATAATCCCAATAATTGCAGCGAAAATTGCAGAAATCAAGACTGCACCAGCTGCAATATCCTTAATTAATTTGATTCTTGAATCGTTTTCTGTAGAGTATAAATCACACACCTTTTCAAGTGCTGAATTTAGTGCTTCCAAAGAAAGTACAAGCGCGGAAATGGAGAGAATTATTAGCCATTCCGAAATTGTAATGGAGAAGTAAAAACCCGCAAGTACGACAAGAATCATTGCCGAAAATTGAATAGCAAAATTTCTTTCTGTTCGGAGCAATTGAAAAATCCCACTAAAAGCAAAACCGAAACTGCGTATAAACTTTTTCATATTCTTTCCTCGTTGTAAAAGTAGGAATTTCTTTGCTAAAAAGAATTTTACCTTTATCTTTGTTCCTCGTTCATTCAAATAAACTTATGAAGAAAGGTGGAGGGATTAGGCCCTTTGAAACCTTGGCAACCCTCGTTTACGAGAAGGTGCCAAATCCAATCCTGAAAAAAAATCAGGAAAAGATAAGTTAGTGTGTATATTCGCACCTCCCTTTTTCCGTAGTTTATTATTTTAAAAAACTATGCAGTCAATACAAGAAATTATTAAAAACCGTATTCTCATTCTCGATGGAGCAATGGGAACGATGATTCAACGCCATAAACTAGAAGAGGATGATTTCCGAAAGGGTTGGTTTGAAAACCATCCAAAATCCTTGAAAGGAAACAACGATCTTCTTTCATTGACACGACCAGAAATCATACAAGATATTCACCGAAAATATTTCGAAGCAGGCGCAGATATCGCAGAAACAAATACTTTTTCAGGAACATGGATTGCCCAAGCAGATTACGGATTAGAGAACTTTGTCTATGACATAAATTACCAATCGGCAAAAATAGCAAGGGAAGTAGCAGATGAATTTACGCGGTTAAACCCAAACAAACCAAGATTCGTAGCTGGTTCTATCGGACCAACTAACCGAACAGCTTCCATTTCACCCGATGTCAACGACCCAGGATTTAGAGGTGTTTCATTTGACGAATTGGTCGACGCATATAAAGATCAAATCAACGCATTAATGGATGGCGGAGTGGATATTTTACTCGTTGAAACGGTTTTTGATACGCTTAATGCAAAAGCTGCACTTTTTGCAATAGATGTTGTTTTTGAGGATCGAAATGTAAAATTGCCAATTATGGTTTCAGGAACAATCACAGATCAAAGTGGTCGAACCTTAACAGGACAAACCACGGAAGCTTTTTTAATTTCAGTTGCTCACATGCCTTTATTGACAATTGGTTTGAATTGCGCTTTAGGAGCTTCCATGATGCGTCCCTATTTGCAAGTGCTGGATCAAAAATCTTCATTTGGTGTGAGCGCTCATCCAAATGCAGGTTTACCAAACGAATTTGGTAAATACGACGAAACACCAGAATTAATGGCGGAACAAATCAAAGAGTTTCTCGATGAAGGCTTGGTGAATATTATTGGCGGATGTTGCGGAACAACTCCAGAACATATCCAAGCAATTGCAGAGATGGCAAAAAATTATGCACCAAGAAAATTTAATCTAGTTTAATTTTAAACGTGTCTAATCGAAAAAAATCTGAACTAAAAAATCACGAATAACTATGTCAATCCATACAAAAGCAACTTTAAAATTATCTGGTCTTGAACCGCTTATTGTTACGCCACAAAGTAATTTTGTGAATGTTGGCGAGCGCACAAATGTAACTGGTTCCAGGGCTTTTTTGCGCATGATCAAAGAGGG
>JBIKZR010000074.1:0-8021 GCA_044354635.1 Crocinitomicaceae bacterium
CAATGATTCCGTAGCTCAGCTGGTAGAGCAATACACTTTTAATGTATGGGCCCTGGGTTCGAATCCCAGCGGGATCACAGAAAAGCCAAATCGTTTAAATTAACGGTTTGGCTTTTTTATTCTACTTATTTTCTTGCAGAAATATAAATACAGAAATATTAATAAGTTACAGCGATACCAAATCAAAGTTATTCTTAATATTTACAATATTCAAAACAGACAAATTTTCTCCATCATTATCACGGATATTTCAAAAGGGATTGAAATAAGTAATACGACCTATAAATTAGAAGCTATTTCTATATCCTATATTACCAGTTTGAAAAAAGAACTATAGAAATGGCATTACGTTTTTTGAGTTAAAAAAACCTTTTACTTTTCATTTTGCATAAGATCCCTTATGTAATAAATTTCAAGAACGATTTCTGCCGTAATGCCTTCCATTACTAATAATTCTTCCTTTCCTAATTCAATTAGAAACAATTGTGATGTGATCGTATGCAAAAGCATAAATTCTGACAATTCGTCCGTTGGCAAGTAGTTTATAGAATCGTATTCCATGATGGGTTAAATTTGTATTACCGTAATCTTAATCTTACTGAGTGGTTATATTTATTTATGCGCAACTATCTAATTGCAAACTATTTAACAAAGATACTATAAAAAACAACAATAGGTAAATTTATCTGTCAGAAAACAGAAATAGAATACTTTTAACAATAATTTTGAATTTTAAAAATATTAATTTGTCTTTTCCCAAAAATGCAAGGTACCGCCAAAGCTACTTTTTTTCAATTCATAGGAATCTGGAATTTGTCCAGAAGCAGTGTAATAGCTAACGATTCGCGTTCCAATGTTCTTCTTTTCCAACTGGTCGTGAACGTATTGTCTAAAAATCTCGTAATCACTATTTTTTGAATCGATTAATTGATCCATTTGTGCAGAACGATCGATGTTTTCCAGAAAAGGATTGAAAATATAAAATGCATCAAACCGCTCAAAATCAACATCTAAAATATTGGAATAAACAAAACTAACATTTGCTAAGGCAAAACGATCCGCGCACATTTGTGCGATTTTATTTTGATATTCTCGGTATTCTACGCCAGTAAAATGAGCATTCGTGCAGGCAGCGCCGACCAGACAAAATTTCCCGGTACCTGATCCAATATCAAGAATCTGCACATTTTCCTTCACGGCAAGAAACGCAGCTGCACGTTGGGAAATATAAACGGAGGTGTAATGTCGATTCGAAAATTCACGCACTTCCTCCGGAAATATACTATCGAATTCTTCATCGCTAACGGAAATATTTGCTCTTAATTTATCGATTGCCATCGGAACTAGGTTGAAATCAGGGGATTTGAAAGGTTATTTATTCTTAAAAAAAAAGAATATATTCAAAGTTACAAAATTTGTTCCGAATACTGACAATTCGAGCGTATAGAACCAATTGAAAGGGCCTTTTATGAAAATGGAAAAGGTTAAAGTAAAAACGCAAACTAAATTTTAATACTTTTACCAAAATTAAAACGATCACTAAAACGCACTCACATGAAAGACTTCCGTAAATTATATTTTCTAGCGCTTTTCACTAGCGTTCTCGCGCTTCATTCTAGCTGTATTCTCCAATATAACACAGCAGAAACCAATGCTTCTTTAAAATCGAGCGTAGCGAACGTTGAGGCGAATTGCACCTCCATTACAAAGCAAGTTGCAGACATGCAGAAGGAATACCTTACTTTAAACTGCAAAACCGAAATGGAACCCTTCCAAACTGCGCAAAAACTTTTGGAGGATGTTAATTCATCTGTTGCTGAAATCAACAAAGTAAAAACCGAAGTGAACAAGGAATTCGCCAACTTTTCAGAATATAGTAAGGGCAAAAAGACCATCGCGTCGAATACACCAGAATGGGATAATTTGAAACAAACGCGAAAAAAAATGAAAGATTATGTGAAATCGCTTGAAAAAATGGGAGAAGAAACGCTCAAAAAAGCAACGACTTTTAATGTTTATGCTACAACTTCGGTTGTTCCGAGCATTCAGTTGTGCGACGTGAAAAACTATATGCTGAAATACGATCAAACGATGGCTTCTTTTGTCAAATCGCAAGAAACAGCCTATTCGGATTTTAAAAAATACCAAGAAGAAATAAAAAATGCTACGAGCAAATACCGAAATTCGCAAGCTATAAAAATACAAACCCTTGCCATATCTCTACAATCTATGGAGGCAGAAATAGATAAATTGGAAAGTATTAAAATAGCTATTGTAAAAGCCGTAAATCAATTTAAAGTAGAAACTAGAGGCAAGCAAAAAATTTATTCCTGCTCACCAGATTGGGAAATCATGCTGCGTGTTGAGAGTGCCATTGCGGCAGAACAAAAAGAAATACAAAATGTGCAATCTAAATTAGTGGAAATAGCTGCACAAATTCAAAACACGGTAAATACGCTGGAATAAGCACGGAAAAAATTGGCAAAAAAAAGACGACTCCCAATGGAATCGCCTCAATGTAATTGATTTTATTTTAATGTAATTTGGCTTGCAAGGACGTCCAACCGCCGCCGTTGTGTGCCTCAAATCCATTCGATTTCAGGATGCTTTTTGCGGAAGAACTTCTCATTCCCGAAGCGCAACACGTTATAATTGTTTGATCCTTCTTTAATTTTTTCAGTCCTTGATTCAATGTCTGCAAAGGCATATTGATTGAACCTTTGATATGTCCACCTTGAAATTCGGCTGGTGTTCGAACATCTAAAATAAGCGCGCCTTGTTTAACTAAATTCTTCAGGTCAACTTTTTGTCCACCGCCGAATAAATTGCTTAAAAATCCCATTATTTTGTAAGTTTAAAATTAACATCCATCCAAGAACCGCCATTTTCACAATTCACCCCTTGCGCTTTAAAATAAGCCGTTGCTTGTCCACTTCTATTTCCACTTGCGCAGCAAAATATAATTGGCTGTTTCATTGCTTTGATTTCCTCGGTTCTATCCACTAATTCCTGCATGGGAATGTTGATTGAACCTGCGACGTGTCCGCCCGAATATTCGCTTCGTGTGCGAACATCAATTACAGTAAGCTCTTTATTTTCCATCTTTTGTCTTTTTACTAAATTCTGTTTGAATCATATTAAACAACAAGCCTCCCATTAAAACACCATAAATTGTACTATTGATTGGACTAGATGTTATGGCGCACGTTCCCGAATTACAACCAATAAAATAGTAGTATGCGTATCCTGCAATCGCTCCAATTAATACCCCAAGGAATGTCAATCGGTATTTTTTTAGAAAATGTGTCATTTCGTTTTGTTTTACCCAACAAAGGTAGATTGATGCACCTGATTAAATTGTATCAAATGTTACATTGCTGAAAAAAATCACTTTAAATCGCCGATAGTTTTCTCAAAATACGCCCATAATGGATCATTTGGAACGGGCGCGGTAATTTGAATACTTTCTTTTGTTGTAGGGTGCGAAAAGGCTAGAAAACGCGCATGTAAACAAATGGAGCCGTCGGTATTCGATCGGCGGGCGCCATATTTCACATCACCTTTGATCAAACAACCCATGGTAGCCAGTTGCACTCGAATTTGGTGGTGTCTGCCCGTTTCTAGGTGAATTTCCAGTAAATGGTATTTATCCGACGAAGCAATTAAGGAATAATTTAATACTGCTTTTTTGGAATCTGGGGTTTCCTTCAAGGAGGCGTATGATTTATTTTGCTTTTCGTTTTTCTTTAAAAAGTGTTCTAATCTTCCTTCGGTTCGCTCTGGTTTTGACTCTACAATTGCCCAATATACTTTATTGGTTTCTTTTTCCCGAAATTGTGCATTTAAGCGCTCCAATCCTTTACTTGTTCTGGCAAAAACAACGGCGCCACTCGTTGGACGATCCAAACGGTGGACCACACCGCAAAAAACATTTCCAGGTTTTTGGTATTTTTCCTTTAAATACGCTTTTATTTTGTCCGGCATGGTTTCATCGCCAGTTTTATCCCCTTGTACGATATCCGAGGCGCGCTTATTAATAACAATTACATGATTATCCTCAAATAAAATTTGTAATTCGTGATTCATTATTCGTGATTCATCCAACATAATATCTACTTCCCTAATCCCAAATCTTTTTAGTATTGTTCTTTTTCATTGGGGAAATCTCCGGATCTCACATCTCGAATATATTCTTGAAAAGATTGCATCATTTGTTCGTACAAATTGTTGTACTTGCGCAAAAATCGTGGACTGAATTCGTTGTTGATACCAAGCATATCGTGCACCACTAAAACTTGCCCATCCACGCCGTTTCCAGCACCAATTCCAATTACAGGTATTGCAACTGTTTTAGCAACAAGTGCTGCTAATTCTGCCGGAATTTTCTCTACAACAATAGCAAAACATCCAGCAGCTTCCAGCGTTTTTGCGTCTTCAATCAAACGCTGCGCTTCTTCTTCTTCTTTGGCGCGAACGACATACGTTCCAAATTTATAAATGGATTGTGGCGTCAGACCCAAATGTCCCATTACAGGTATTCCAGCAGTCAATATTCTACTGATGGACTCGCTAATTTCCCTTCCACCTTCCATTTTCACCGCATGTCCGCCAGATTCTTTCATGATTTTAATCGCACTAGACAATGCTTCTTTGGAATTACCTTGGTAGGAACCAAAAGGCATATCTACGACAACCAAAGCACGAGAAACTGCACGAACGACAGAAGAAGCGTGGTAAATCATCTGATCCAATGTAATTGGCAACGTTGTTTCGTGACCTGCCATAACGTTAGAAGCAGAATCGCCAACCAAGATTACATCCACGCCCGCTTCATCAATAATTTTTGCCATGGAAAAATCGTAGCCGGTAAGCATTGAAATTTTCACGCCGACATTTTTCATTTCCTGCAAGGTGTGCGTGGTAACTTTTTTTACATTTTTATGAACTGACATACGTGTTTATTTAGAACAAATGTAGGAAAGAGAATCAAACAAGTAGTGCATTTTCAGCACTTAAATCCTTTCCTTGATCAAATGCCTTTCCAATATGAAATATTGCATCGCCTTTATATACAACTGGTGATTCGTTCAAACAGATAATATATCCGCTAGAACTCGCTTTAACTTTTCGTTCAAAATTTCCGTAGGGATCTGTGACCATTCCGATTACATCGCCTTTGGCAACTTTTTCTCCATTACGCACTATCGCTTGGAACATGCCGGAATTTGGTGATCGCATCCATTTACTTTCCGCTAAAAAAACGGGTGAACGATCCTTTGAAATATCTATTTTGAACGTGCGCATTCCCAAATGATTCAGCAAACGCTTTACACCATTTAACCCTTCTTCCACCACAAGCTCTTCAATATTATTTGCCTTTCCACCTTCAAATAAAAGCATCTTGACACCTTTTTTACTCATTGCTTCGCGCACTGTTTTAGCAATGTGTGGAGAATTTAAAACAAATGGTGGGTTGAAGATTTTTGCTAGTTCCACACTTTCAGAATCTTCCATGATACAGCGAATCTGTGGGAAATTATTTCGTAAAGCCGCACCAGTATGAAAATCAATTACATAATCTACGTGTGGACAGATTTCTTTCATGAAATGGAATGCAAACTGCGCTGCCAAAGAACCAGAAATACTTCCTGGAAAGCTTCTGTTTAAATCTCTGCCGTCCGGTAATTCGCGTTTGACGTTCAAAAATCCAAAAATATTGAAGACGGGTAAACAGATAATCGTTCCTACCAATGGTTTATTAAACTTCTTGCGGATGATTTTACGAATGATTTCTACCCCATTGATTTCATCTCCGTGCAAACCAGCCATTAAAAGAACAGTGGGCCCGTCGATTTTTGCTCTTTGCACAATCACCGGAACCAATACAGGCGTTGTTGTATGCAATTTTGCAACATCTAAATTTAATTGCGCCCCTTTACCAGGTAGAATTTCCGTTCCAAGAATTACAAACTTCTTGTGTTTCTGACTCATGGTTATCGTTTTACGTTTTTCTCGATGTATTCAATTATTTTTCCCGCAATATCTTCATGCGTCGTCTTTTCAATCCCTTCCAATCCTGGCGATGAATTCACTTCCAATACCAATGGACCTCTTTCCGACTGCAGCATATCGACACCGGCAATACCAAGTCCAACCGCCTTAGCAGCTAAAATAGCCGTATATCTTTCTTCCGTAGACAATTCAATAATTTGGGAAGTTCCACCACGGTGTAAGTTCGAACGAAATTCGCCCGGTTTCCCTTGTCGTTTCATTGCTCCAACTACTTCCCCATCGACAACAAACGCACGGATATCTGCACCCTTTGCTTCTTTGACGAATTCCTGAACAATTACGCGCGCTTTCAAACCATTGAACGCTTCCAAAACCGATTGCGCAGCATTTTGATTTTCCGCTAAAACAACCCCCAATCCTTGTGTTCCCTCCAATAATTTCAAAACAACTGGCGCACCACCAGCAGATTCCACAACGTGTTCAACGTTTCTAGAATAGTTAGTGAATACCGTTTTTGGTAAGCCGATTCCTTCCTTGGATAAAACCTGCAAGCAGCGCAATTTATCCCGTGAATGCACAATTCCACGTGAATTGACGGCCGTAAAAACGTTCATCATTTCAAATTGGCGCACTACCGCGGTTCCGTAAAACGTTACAGATGCTCCGATTCTTGGAATAATTGCATCGAAACCAGTTAAATAATCATTTCCATAATACAAGGAAGGGCCTTTTTGCTCAATTTCTATGTTGCATTTTAAGTGATCCACTACATGCGCTTCATGTCCTCTTTGGATTGCAGCTTCGACCAATCTTCTGGTAGAATACAAATTCGCATTGCGCGATAAAATTCCGATTTTCATATTTTTTCTATTTTTTGTGACACATTCACAAGGGAAGTATCAATAATAAATCTTTTGTTCAATAATTTACGCCCTAAAAGAATAGGAAAACGCATACCTTTGCGCTCCGTTAGGGAGAATTCTGTCACTATTTTCCTTCCAAGCAATTCAATTTTGCATTTTATAAAGTAGCGCATTTGTTCTTGTCCAGTGGAACTCTTTACTTTTTTTACCCGGAATGTTTCGAAATAATGTTTTTCATCTATGTATGAAGCATGAGCGTTATCTAAAAAAACAACCTCTAATACAGTACCATTTTCAGTTTGAATTTCTTTGCAATGTGAAACATGTATACTGGATGTGTAAGCGCCTGAATCGACCTTCACGGCAACATGTTCCAATCCAAATTCTGGCAAATTAGCAACTTCTCTTCTGCCAATAATCATTTTGTCTATTCTTTTAGCCTCCATTCCATTGTTTAAAGGAGTAAAACTATTAATTTTAGGAAATAAATGCTCGAAATAAGCGCTAATTTTACTTTTACCGCACATATTTTATGCGTTTCAAAAAAAAATATGAAATAAATAAATGAAAATAGATTTATTTTAGAAATAATTCGTAATATTGCACCCCGTTTTAGGCGGAAGAACACAGAAAAAAAGAGTCATGGATATTATTAGAGAAATTCAGAGCGAATTAGTAGAGATGAAAGAGTTTCCATCTTTTTCAGCCGGAGATACAGTTACTGTTTCATACAAAATTAAAGAAGGAGCTAAAGAGCGTATTCAGTTATACCAAGGAGTTGTATTGCAACGTCGTGGTTCTGGTGCTACAGAAACTTTTACAGTTCGTAAAATGTCAGGAAACATAGGTGTTGAGCGTATCTTCCCTATCGCTTCACCATTTTTAGACGGTATTGTTGTCAACAAAAAAGGTCGTGTACGTCGTGCTCGTATCTTCTACTTCAGAGGATTAACTGGTAAAGCTGCTCGTATCAAAGAAAAAAGAAGATTTACAAACTAAGATATTCGAAGTTTTCGAACTAGGCTTTCTCCAACGAGAAGGCCTTTTTTTATTTTAGACAATGGCTGCACAAAGAAAAAAAACGCAAATTCAGAATCTCCGACCTCGGAAAACGAAGAAAAAGAAGAAAAACAATTTTTCTGCAGC
>JBIKZR010000375.1:0-2628 GCA_044354635.1 Crocinitomicaceae bacterium
CAATCGCGGAACGCAGACCTTATACAATACTTATTTTGGTTTTTTCACAGATGGAGCACTTGGTGATCCATTCGATGATTATGTTGGTTGTGATGTGAGTCGTGGATTGGGTTATTATTACAACGGAGACAATTACGATGGTGAAAATTCCGGTTTCAAGGGATATGGATCTTCTCCACCAGCCGTTGGAGTTGACTTTTTTGAAGGACCTTACCAAGATGACGATGGAATTGACAATGGATTTGGAATTGGGGAAAATGAAGCGCTGAATGGAATTGGCTACGGAGATGGAATAATCGATAACGAGCGATTTGGTATGCGCCGTTTTTTATACTATTCCAACACGACCAATGGATCCAATCCGAGTCAGACAGATCCGATAAATGCTTCCGATTATTACAATTATCTGCGTGGATTTTGGAAAGACAATACCCGATTCTACTACGGCGGTTCAGGACATCTTTCGGATGCCGAAGCAGATCCCTCCGTTCCATGTGAATTTATGTTTCCTGGCGATACAGATCCCTTAGGCTGGGGAACTTCCGGGAATCCGCAAGAACCATGGACAGAGCAAACTTCCAACAATCCACCAAACGATCGCCGATTTGTTCAATCTGCAGGTCCTTTTGTATTAAAACCTGGCGCTGTAAATAACATAACCGTTGGCGTGGTTTATGGGCGTTCCAGTGGCGGAGAACCTTTCGCTTCCGTTGAAGTTTTGCAGCGTGCCGATGATAAAGCGCAAGCGTTATTTGAAAATTGCTTTAAAGTGTTGGAAGGTCCGCATGCGCCAGATCTGCATATTCAGGAATTAGAGAACGAATTGATTCTTACACTTTCCAACCCGGTAAATTCTAACAATTATCAGGAAAAATATACAGAATTTGATCCGTTTATTGTTTCAGCAGATGCAAATGCGGATAAAAATTACCGGTTTCAGGGTTACCAAATCTATCAGTTGGAAAGCAAACAAGTATCATTATCCGATCTTCAAGATGCTGATAAGGCGCGTTTGGTGGCGCAATGCGATGTAGAGGACGGTGTTTCTAGAATTATAAACTTTGAATTCGATGATGATCTTGGAGCAAGTATTCCAGTAGAACGCGTGGATGGAGAAGATAATGGAATTCGGCATAGTTTCCGCGTCACAAAAGATTTATTTGCGCAAGGAAATCCAAATTTAGTGAATTTCAAACGCTATTATTATGTCGCAATTTCCTATGCCTATAATAATTTCAAAAACTACAATCCAGAAGATGCTGCAACTCTAGATGGACAAAAAAAATTGTATTTGGCGAGTAGAAAAGCCGCAAGTGGGGAAGTTAAACCAATAGAAGCAATTCCGCACAACCCAATGCCGGAAGCCGGAGGAACGTTACATTATTTTGAATATGGCGAATCGCCAGAAATCACCAGATTGGATGGGTATGGAAATGGGAATCGCGCATTAGAAATAACGGAATTTTCTACAAATTACATCTTGGAAAATGGATTGTTAGACAAGTTGATTTACGCTAAAAATGGCGGGCCAATTAATATTAAAGTAGTGGATCCTTTAAATGTTGCGAATGGTTATTTCGAATGTAAATTCAAAAATTATACGCCTTCAAATTCAAATGGTGCAGACACAGCAGGCTGGGTAATTTATCGTTTTTCAGAGGAAAATGGAACACTGCTGGATTCCATGGATTCCGAGCAAACAATAACCAACGATACGGAGCAGATAATTCCGAAATGGGGGATTTCCGTGCAGATTAAGCAGCAAAACTATTTCGGGCCTAGCGGAAATGCTTCGGTTAAAACTACAGACTTGATTAGTAGTTCCATAAATTTTGCGGATTCTTCCAAACAATGGTTGACATTTGTGCAAGATAATAGCGCCTTTTTTCCAACCAATTGGATTCGTTCCGGAACATTTCAAGAAACCGAAAACGCATCGAACGACCCGTTTACCGCTGCTGCGTGCTACGACGATGAAATTGGAGTGGACGACGAAAGTAGATTTTCCCAACTACTCGGCGGCGGAATTGCTCCGCATCGTCTTACGGGTTACCAATGCAGTTATATGCCGCTTGCATATTACAACCTTCCAACTCCGGGATCGAGTAAATCTTACGCTTCAATTAGTTTCTTGCCAAGTGTAGATATTGTGCTGACATCGGATAAATCAAAATGGACACGTTGTCCCGTTATTGAACTCGGAAGAGATGCCGCATTGAATATTGGTAATTGTTCACCTGGCGCAATGCGTAAAAGTAAAAGTGTTACAAAATATGGCGCAGAAGATGGAACTGGAACTGGAATGGGATGGTTTCCAGGATACGCTATCGATTTAGAAACCGGCGCGCGTTTGTACCTTGCTTTTGGCGAAAACTCCTTTTTGGGTGCAGAAAATGGCGCGGATATGATTTGGAATCCAACCGACCGTTTAGTGGACGGATCTGGAACACCAAGAATGGGCGGAATGCATGCAATTGATGTATTTAGCCACAACCAAGCAAGCATCAATGATTTTCTGCCTGGATTTGATTTCCCACCATATTATCCGGAGCAGGGAGAGAATAACTCCAGTAATTTTGCTTACCAGAAAATGCTGGAAATTGAAAACAATAATGCCGTAGCGAAAAG
>JBIKZR010000075.1:0-7936 GCA_044354635.1 Crocinitomicaceae bacterium
GGAAAAAATACTGCATCCAAACGACGATGTTAATATGTCGCAATCTTCCAACGATACATTTCCAACGGCGATGCACATTGCAACGTATTCCCTTGTCGCCAATCACACCTTGGTCAAACTCGAGATTTTGCGCGCCAGTTTAGCAGAAAAAGTGGAACAGTTTAAACACATTGTGAAAACGGGGCGCACCCATTTTATGGACGCAACACCTTTAACGCTTGGACAAGAATTCAGTGGATATACAGCGCAAATAGAAAATGCCATGCGTGCACTAAAAACTGCATTGGGTGGAATTTCAGAAATCGCGTTGGGCGGAACGGCCGTTGGAACAGGATTAAATGCACCAAAAGGATATGCGGAATTGGTGGCGGAAAAAATTGCAGCTTTGACCCACTTTCCATTTGTTACGGCAAACAACAAATTTGAAGCTCTTGCTTCTAACGATGCGATGGTAGAAATGTCATCCGCACTAAAACGCACTGCTGTTTCTCTCATGAAAATAGGGAACGACATCCGCATGCTTTCCTCCGGACCAAGAAGTGGAATTGGTGAATTGCTGATTCCGGACAACGAACCAGGTTCATCCATCATGCCGGGAAAAGTAAATCCAACACAACCGGAAGCTTTAACAATGGTTTGTGCCCAAGTAATGGGAAACGATGTAACGGTTTCTATTGCTGGATCTAACGGGCATTTTGAGTTGAACGTTTTCAAGCCGGTGATTGCCGCAAATGTTCTCCAATCTGCGCAATTATTAGGCGATGCGTGTCTTTCGTTTACATTAAATTGCATAAAGGGAATAAAAGCGAATGAAGCTGTAATTAAAAAATACCTCGATAATTCCTTGATGCTTGTAACGGCTTTAAATAGCAAAATAGGTTATGTAAAAGCTGCAGAAATAGCAAAATTCGCTTTTCAGAATGAGATTACATTGAAAGAGGCGGCTATTCACCTGAATTATGTATCTGCGGAGGAGTTTGAGCAATGGGTAGATCCTTCCAAAATGGTATAAATAAAAAAGCGATTGTATTCCCACAATCGCTCTTATTTGCTTTTAATTAAACTATTCAATCGTAAAATTAATTGGTAAACGCACGCGGGTGCGCACTTTCCCTTTTGGCATTTCTCCAGGAATCCATGCCGGAAAAGAACGTACTAATCTTGTAGCTTCGCGATCCAAGGACGCACCTACGCCTCGTTCAACGATAACGTTTGAAACCGAACCATCCTTTTCCACAACAAAAGAAACGTAAACTTTACCTTGTAAATTCATATCAATTGCATCCTGTGGAAAAGATAAATTATTCCAAATAAATGCATTCATGGCGCTATAACCACCAATAAATGCAGCATCTTTTGTAGGAATGTCAATTATTTCAATATCCACTTCCACCTTTCCGCCTAAATCCGTTTCATTTCCAAGTAACAAATCACCAGTGCCAATTATAACGCCTGTTGTAGGAACTATAGAAGTACTTGATATTGGATTTATGAACTGTGAAAATGTTGGTTGCACCGCAACTGTTGGCAAACTAGAAGCCGAAGATTGTGGTAATTCTTTCACAATTGGCTCCGATTTTTTTGGGATTTCTCGCAACTCATCTTCCAAAATCACCACCTGTTGAAATGCTACTTCCTGCTTTCTTTTCTCTGTCTCAACTGGCGTTCTGTAAGTAAATGCGGCCAAAGTAAAAGAACCAGTAACGAATAATCCGATTTGAAATAGGACAATTCTTTTGCGTTCGAGGTCGTACCTCGAGTTTTTCTTTGCGATCATAACTTTTAGATTTATATGTTTGTTTTAAGAGAAATTCAAACAGCGTGCCAAAATCTTAATGCATTGTATTTCAATTGTTTAAGATATTTTTTTTTTGTTATTTTTTTGTTAATCGTAATATACTATAAAACCCGTTATCAAAAAAAATGGTCTTTCCTTTTACTGAGAAAACAAGAAACGGTTAAGCTAAAAATATCAAATATCCAATCTGTTTTTTAATCCGTTTTTCAATTCGTTTATATTACTACTTTTGCTATTATCAAAGCATAAAATGTCCAAAATAAAAAAACATATTTTAGCCTTCGAACAAGAATACGATTTTGATATGATTGGCATTTGCTCACACCACAATGATTACAGATTGGCTTGGGGATTAAATGAGAAATTTGCGATTCAGCTATCGAAATGCGAAGAGGATTATATTGCCGTTAGCAAAAAGGGATTAAAACTATCCAATCATTCGCTATATGCTTACAAAGACGATGAGAATCTGATTGAATATTATCTTATTAAAAATAAACACCTCGGAAAATATTTGATACCTGAGAAACCGGCAATTGATTTCTTCTTATTTTTATATGAAAATCATTTTTTAAAACCGGCTGAGATAGTGGAACAGCTTCGGGAAATCCCAAGTGTTTTAGGCGGATATATTTTTAACCCGGAAGAGATTGATTCCACACAAAATATTGTATTTAGTTAGCAAGACGTTACAATTGAAAACGATTGATATGCTAAATTAAAAGAAAGTAAAGTTAAAATGAAAAAAACAAAAATAGTAGCAACATTAGGGCCCGCGTCAAGTGATAAGGCTGTTTTACGCGAAATGTTTCTTGCCGGATTGAATGTTTGCCGTCTGAATTTTAGTCATGGTTCATATGAAGACCATAGCGGCGTAATAAAAACTATTCGGGAATTAAACGAGGAAACAGGCTTAAACGTTGCAATTTTAGCCGATTTACAAGGTCCTAAAATCCGCACGAATGAAATGGAGAACAATGGCGTGGATTTGGTAAATGGCTCTGAAGTGCTTATTGTAACAGAAAAAGTATTAGGAACTGCTGCAAAATTTTCCATTAATTACGCCCTACTCCCTGAAGATGTTCAACCGGGAGAGCGTATTCTTTTGGACGACGGAAAACTGGCACTAGAAGTTCTAAAAACAGATGGCAAAAAAGAAATTACTGCGCGTGTTATTCACGGTGGTATACTATCTTCCAAAAAAGGCGTGAACTTTCCAAACACGAAAATTTCCATGCCTTCTCTGACGGAAAAAGACTTGGAAGACCTTCAATTTGCATTGGATCAAAATGTGGATTGGATTGGACTTTCGTTTGTGCGATCAGCGCGAGATATCATTGAATTGAAACACATTATTTCGAACAGAAAATGTAAGGCAAAAGTTATTGCAAAAATAGAAAAACCGGAAGCAATAGAAGATATCGACGCTATTATTCAAGAAAGTGATGGATTAATGGTTGCACGCGGAGATTTAGGTGTTGAAATCCCTTATCAAAACGTTCCGATTATCCAAAAAATGCTAATCAAAAAATGTATCGTTCATGCGAAGCCAATTATTGTTGCAACGCAAATGATGGAAAGCATGATTAACAGTATATCTCCAACAAGAGCGGAAGTAAACGATGTTGCAAACGCGGTATTAGATGGTGCGGATGCCGTAATGTTATCCGGTGAAACCTCTGTTGGGAAATTTCCTATTGAAGTAATCAGAACCATGTCTAATATAGTTCTGGAGATGGAAAAATTTGAAGGGATTTACAATAAAGAAGAACTTCCAGATAAAAATCGGGAACGTTTTATTTCCGATTCAATTTGCTTCAATGCCTGCAGATTATCACAGCGTGTAGAGGCAGATGCAATTATTACCATGTCGTTTTCTGGTTACACTGCTTATAAAATTGCTTCGCAAAGACCCAAAGCACCAATTTATGTCTTCACCAGCAATAAGCAAATTTTAACGCAACTAAATTTAATTTGGGGCGTAAAAGCTTTCTATTATGACAAGCAAATAAGCACAGACCATACAATTGCCGATATTAAATTTTTACTAAAAACGATGGGCTTGCTTGCTATTGGCGATTTAGTTATTAATATTGCCTCAATTCCATTGGAAGAACTTGGTAGTTCCAATATGTTAAAACTTAGCTACGTAGATTAACTCAACTATGAAATTATGAAAAGCTACTACTTTTTGATTTATTCTCTCTTTTTACTGCTATTTCTTCCCAAAGTAGCATTTTCTGTAGATCGTAATCTTATATGTCCAACAGACGTTGTCATTCAACAAGGCGATTCTATTTCGTTCTGCGCAGGCGAGTTTATCACAATCAATGCAAATGAAGGTTTTGCGTCGTATGTTTGGACTGGTCCTGAAACTGGTTCTACATTGTCACTGAATCCAACGGTTTCAGGAGAATATATAGTTATAGCAGTAGATGGACTTGGCTGCATCTCCTCCGATACGATAACCGTGACTGTTTTTACAAATCCAACGCCCGCAATTGTTTCTTCCGAGGGAGACTTACTTTGTCCAGGAACACCAGGGACTAATCTCAGCTTGACGCAAGCATACTCCAATTACACGTGGTCTGCAGGATTCAATTCCGCTACGATTCAAGTAAATGAAGCTGGAACGTATTCTGTATTGGTGCAAGATATAAATGGCTGCAGTGGAACAACCTCTATCGCAATTAACCAAGCTTATTTTGAATTACTAATACTAGGGGATACAACTGTATGTAATGGAACTTTCGCTACTTTACAAGCAACTGGCGGAGATAATTATTTATGGTCTACGCAAGAAACGGATTCTATCATTTCTGTTTCGCCCAATTTCAATACAAACTATAGTGTTACCATTTCGCAAGGTATCTGTTCCCAAACTTTTGAGCAAGAAATTGTCGTATTAACAATGCCTGCATCGACCGTTACAGATACTTTTTTAATAGCTTCAGGAGATCGAGTACGCTTAATTGGACCCGACGGGTATGTATCTTATAACTGGACGCCAGATGTGAATTTAAATTTCAATGCACAACAAAATCCCATTTTTTCAGGAACAGAAACAACACTTTACTATGTGAATTCTAGTCATCCTAATGGTTGTTTTCGTATGGATTCCGTCTTGGTTATTGTACTTAATTTAACCATTCCGACCGGTTTTTCTCCGAATGGAGATTTACAAAACGATACGTTTGAAATCCCTGAACTAATTGGTTTAAATGCTAATGTGGTAATATTTAACCGATGGGGAGACAAAGTTTTTCAAAGTGAATCGTATCAAAATGACTGGGATGGCTCTTGTCAAACGGAATTTTGTGTTGGAAATGGACAACTTCCAGAAGGGACCTATTTTTATACTATTGATATTGAATCCATCCATTTTGATGGCTTTACAACTATTAAACGTTAGTTATGAGAACAATAATAGCCTTGTTATTTACCGTGATTTGTGCAAGTTCGTTTGCCCAAAACACCTACAGATTTTCGCAATTCAATTTAGCAAAATCCTTATATAATCCAGCTGCTTTGGCTACAGACGCTTCCTATTCAGCAGATTTAATCTATCGAAATCAATGGGCTGGAATAGATGGTGCGCCATCCACATTTGGATTCAATGCAGCCTATGAATTAATGGAAGAAATGGCAGTTGGCATCAATTTTTATAGTGATAAAATTGGATTAACTCAAACCAACTCTTTTACCGCTCAGTATGCTTACCGTTTGATATTTGATAAACGTAAATACCTTGCTTTCGGGCTAGGAATTGGCGGGGATAATTATTCTTCAAATCTTGGTTCTGCAACTGTAATTGAGGCGAATGATCCTGCATTTGCTCAAAGTTATTCCAAATTTCGAGTGAATGGGTCATTTGGCATGTACTACCATTCTTCAAATTTCTATGCGGGATTTAGTATTCCACAATTATTTCAAAACACAACTGACAAAATAAACAATGGGAATAATTTAAAGCACTGGCATTATCATATTATCACGGGCTATTTTCTAGAAGTTTCAGACAACTTTGTTTTCAATCCAAATGTTCAATTAAAAGCAACTTTGAACGCTCCAATACAAGGAGATTTGGTGCTTCGTGGAATAAGCAACAATTTAGGATTTAGTTTGGGCTATCGAACAGAAAATTCAGTTGTACTTGGAATGGATTATATGTTTGCTAGAAAAGTTCGGGTTGGTTACGCATTTAACCATGATTTTGGAAGTCTTGCCCGCGTAAAAGGAATGTCGCATGAAATATGTTTAGGTCTTGCTTTACCTTATTATTTCAATGGGGATGGCTTTGACAGACCAAAATACATAGGAAGAAAAGGCGCAATGAAAATGGATTATTCCCGACGTTACCAAAGACTAAAACGCAGTAATCGCTAATGCAAAACCCAATTGTTTGAATTTTATTGCGTGGAATTTAACAATTTAATTCTGGCAAAAACAGTGCCTTTGTCAAACTACTGCTTAGCTGCCTTATAAAAGACTACAGAGTAGAAACCTCAAGAAATAGTACAGCAATTTAAACTGTTTTATTTTTCAGTTGTTATTCTCTTAAATACGTCGATTCGATGTATATTTGTAACCTCAAAAATAAACTTTAAGGATGAGCATTTTCTCAAAAAGACACATTGGACCAAGCGAAGCTGAAAAAGCGCAAATGTTGGAAAAAATCGGTAGCCATTCCGTAACTGAATTAATCGATAAAACTATTCCTGCACACATTCGACTGAATAGAGAATTAGATATTTCTGAGGCAATGAGCGAACAGGAATATTTATCCTATGTCACAGAAATTGGAAACAAAAATAAAGTGTTCAAATCGTTTATTGGATTGGGATACAACGAAACAATTGTTCCTTCTGTAATTCTTAGAAATGTTTTGGAAAATCCAGGATGGTATACCGCTTACACGCCTTACCAAGCTGAGATTTCTCAAGGACGATTGGAAGCATTGTTAAATTTCCAGACGATGGTTTTGGAATTGACAGGAATGGAAATCGCAAATGCATCTTTATTGGATGAAGCAACTTCGGCAGCGGAAGCAATGATTATGTTCTGGAATTCGCGTTCTCGAAACGATGTGAAGGAAGGAAAAAACAAATTCTTCATCGCAGAAACTGCTTTTTTGCAAACGATAGATGTTGTAGAAGGCCGGGCTAAAAATCTAGGAATTGAATTAATTGTTGGTAACCCGGAAACGTTTGAATTTGATGCTACTTTCTTCGGAGCACTGGTGCAATATCCAGACGCAACAGGAACAATTATAGATATTAAAGGTTTTATTTCAAAAGCAAAAGTACAACATATTCAAGTTGCAGTCGCAGCAGATATTCTTTCCTTGGTACTTTTGAATTCTCCAGGTTCCTTAGGCGCAGATTGCGTTCTTGGTTCTTCCCAACGATTTGGAGTGCCAATGGGAGCTGGTGGGCCTCACGCTGCATTTTTTGCAGTGAGAGACGAATACAAACGAAATATTCCTGGACGTTTAATTGGCGTATCGAAAGATATGGATGATAATATGGCGCTAAGAATGGCGCTTCAAACGCGGGAACAACATATCAAACGCGACAAAGCAACATCTAATATTTGCACTGCTCAAGCGCTTTTAGCTGTAATGGCAAGTATGTATGCAGTTTACCACGGGCCTGCAGGAATGCGAGAAATCGCTTTGCATGTTCACTCCTTAGCTGCAAAAACAGCAGATGGATTAAAAGCAATGGGAATTGAAACTGGTTCAAAAAATTATTTCGATACGGTTTGGGTTAAAGGAATTCAATCCTCCGCGATTCAATCCGTTGCAGAAGAACATAAAATGAATTTCCATTACGTAAATGACCATGAATTAACAATCAGTTTTGGGGAGCCACATACTACAAAAGATGTAGAAACTATTCTTTCGATTTTTGCAAAAATTCAAGCAAAATCAACGCCTACTGTGTCGACAGAATTGCACACGAATTTGGAAGGTGCTTTCTTACGTTCGGACAAGGTATTTACGCATGCAACCTTCAACAGTTATCATTCTGAATCCAAAATGATGCGTTACTTGAAGCGATTGGAAAATAAAGATATTTCTTTGGTTCACAGTATGATTCCACTTGGATCGTGCACTATGAAATTGAACGCGGCATC
>JBIKZR010000376.1:0-2604 GCA_044354635.1 Crocinitomicaceae bacterium
CTTCTAGCCCAATTCAGCCAATTGTTTACAGTTTGGGTGGCGGAGCAACTGGTGGCGTTGTCACTTTCTTGCCAAACGCTCCGGCTGGAATTTCTGGAAATATTGTTGGTAATGTATTGACCATTTCTGGAACATCATCTGTTGTTGGAACGTATACTTATACGGTTGAATCCTTTGGAACTTGTGCGCAAACACCAGTTACAGGAACGATTCAAATAAATCCAAACTCAACTATCACGTTAGTTTCTGGAAATCCTAGTCCAACGCTTTGTATTGGAACATCATTTGCTGCTCCAATAATATATGCAATAGCGACACCATTACCATTACCAACGCCTATACCAAATATGGTTCAAACAGGTTTACCATTAGGAGTTGCTTTTGACCCAGTTACTGGAATACTTTCAGGAATGCCAACTCAAAGTGGTATATTCCCGTATTCGATTAAATCGTCTACGAATTGTTCTAACATACTTTCTGGTGTGATTACGGTAAATCCAAATCAAAGTATTTCGCTTGTTTCTGGAAATACCAGCCAAACCGCGTGTCAGTTTACAGCAATTGATCCAATACTATTGACGGTATCTCCTGGAGTAACCAATTATACAATTACGCCAGCTTTACCTAATGGAATTGTAGCGACATTAGATAATGTTACTCATATCATTACGATTTCTGGAACGCCAACTTCCTCAACGAGTTTGCTTCAAAATTATGTGTTTACAACTCAAGGAACATGCGGAGCGCCAGCGATATTTAGTGTTTCTTTCGATGTTCGTCCAGAGGCAACCATTACGTTTTCAAGTACGTCAGGTTCTATTAACCAAGCGGTTTGTCAAAGCTCGGCAATTGTTCCAATTACATTCACAGTTGGTGGAGGTGCAACAGGAATTATAATTCCAACGTTAATCAACGGTCTTACAATAACTCAAAATGGACTTGAATATACTATCCAAGGAAATCCAACTCAAAACGGAACGTATAATTTCCCGATTACTACAACAGGATGTCCAAAAACAGTATTCATTACAATTTCAAATGTTAACACCTCCGTTGGAATTGTATTGACATCGGCGGTAGGAACTGACAATCAAACACTTTGTCAAACGAACTTTACGTCGCCTATAACGCCAATTGAATATTTGGTTTCAGGCGCTACAAGCGTTACAGTAAATGGTTTACCAAATGGTGTATTGTATACGTATAACGCATTAACAGGAGTATTAACTATCTCAGGAACTCCATTAGCCTCAGGTATTCCACCATACACATACACTATTACGTCGATTCCATGTTCCGTTGTGAAAACGGGAGTGATCCGTGTTTCTACGCCAATATTTATTACAAATGAGGTTGTTACCGATGTTTCTTGTAGTAGTGAAAATGATGGTGAAATTTCGTTAGACATCATTGGCGGTTCTTCTTATAATGGTTTATATGCTATTCAATGGTCGGGTCCAAACGGTTTCCAACAAAACCAAACTCACATTACAGGATTAGAACCAGGACTATATACTATTTCAGGAACGGATGCTATTGGCTGTCCAATTCCAACCATGTCTTATACAGTGAATGCAGCTATACCAATTTTTATAGATTTCCTATCAACTTCTACCAATGTAAGTTGCAATGGAATTCTAGGTTGTGCTAAATTTAATATTTCAGGTGGAAGTGGAATTTATCCAATTGGTTTGTTCAAGCTGGAGCTTTATAATCCAACATCGCAAGTTTGGCAACTACAACCGCAACTTCTTAATTATTACAACATTTGCGGTTTACAAGCTGGCGTCTATCGTTTGACGGTTACAGATTCCAAAGGTTGTTCTTCCGAAAGAGTGTTTACAATCTATGATTATAGTTCGTTATCTTTAGATAGCATTACTATGGACGACCAATTGTGTCAAGACAACCCAGGAAAAATTAGAGTGCAAGTTGCTACTTTAGATCCTAATTTAACCTTTTTCTATAATGATGTTGTAGTACCGTTTGTTAATTTAGGAAATGGAATCTATGAACTGACCATAAACAGTCCTTCATCGCCATCAGGTTTTGTAAAAGTTATTAACGAACAAAATTGTTCGGTTACCATAACGGTTTCATCAGCAACTTTTTCGCCAGACTTTGAATTTACCTCTTTGGATTTTGTAGCTAATGGAATATTCTCGGTTAATGAAAGTATTCAATTTACGAATCTGATTGATACGACTATTAATCCAGCTCAATATAGCTATGTCGTCTGGGATTTTGGTGACAATACACCATTCAAAGCATTTAACTATGATGATACTACAGATGCTAACGGAGATAGCTTCGAAACGGTATTCCATACCTATACGACAGACGGAATTTACATTATTAAACTAACCGTTTATAACAGTTATGGTTGTTCGAAAGAAATAATCAAAACCATAGTTATCGGAAATGGATCAACAATGATTTTGCCAACTGCATTTTCACCAAATGGCGATGGAATCAATGATATGTTCAGACCTTCATTACTTGGATTGAAAGAAGTTTCAATGTATATCTATGATGGTTGGGGTAATTTGGTTTATGAAGTGTCTTCCGAAGTTAGTTTGCTAACAAAAGATTGGGGATGGAATG
>JBIKZR010000377.1:0-2601 GCA_044354635.1 Crocinitomicaceae bacterium
TATTACAGGAATTTATGCGCCAGGTTCAGGAGCTCCAACAATTAATGCTGGTTCGGTTGTAAATGAAGGATTTGAATTTGCAATTAATTATAAAGATAAATTATCAGAAGATTTTAAATTTGGTATTTCATATAATGTAACGACACTTAAAAATAAAGTTACAAAAGTTGATAACAGTACTGGTTTTATTGAAAATGGTTCATTTGGAGTTAGCCAACCTGCACCATCAAGAATGGAAGTTGGTCACGCAATAGGTTATTTCTTTGGATACCGAACAGACGGAATTTTTCAAAATCAAGCAGAAATCGATGCACATCCATCTCAAGCGGCTTTAGGTGCAGCAACTTCTCCTGGGGATATTCGCTATAAAGATTTGAACAGCGATGGTGTTATCGATTTAAAAGATAGAACTGATTTAGGAAATCCAATTGCCGATTTCACAATGGGATTGAATTTGAATTTCAATTATAAAAATTTCGATTTTGTAGCCTATTCTTATGCTTCAATTGGAAACGAAATGGTTCGTAATTACGAAAGAACTTTGGCAAATGTAAACCGTTCTAACTATGTTTTAGGAAGATGGACAGGCGAAGGAACAAGTAATACCGTTCCAAGAGTTACAACGGGTGCTACAAATAATAATGTGCTTTCAGACTATTTTGTTGAAGACGCTTCGTTCCTAAGAATCCAAAATATTCAATTGGGTTATACTTTGAATAAAACGTTATCTGAAAAATTCAAAATCAGCAAATTGAGATTGTATGCGGGTGTAAATAATTTATATACGTTCACTAAATACAGAGGTTTTGACCCAGCTGCAACAGATGGTTCTCCAATTGGTGGTGGAATTGATTACGGATTTTATCCAACACCAAAAACCTATATGATGGGTATAAATGTTAATTTTTAATACTAGAAAGATGAAAAAATATATTATAAAATCAAGTATTGCCATTGCGCTTTTTGCAACAATCAGCATTTCTTGTTCCGACAATTTTGTAGATAGAGATCCAGTATATTCTATCGATTCTGAGAATTATTTTAATTCAAAAGCAGATTATGATAACGCCTTAATTGCAGCCTATGATATGTTGCAATCTTCCTATATCAATGTTTTGATGGGCGAAATTGCATCCGACAATACGTTGTCTGGCGGTGAAAGTGCAACCGATGTAATCGGAATTCAACAAGTAGATGAAATGACGCACACGCAACAAAATAGCAATTTGAAAGATCTTTGGAACTGGATGTTTGCTGGTGTAAATAGAGCAAATTACATCTTAGAATTTAAAGATAAAACAGACTTTTCTGGTAAAAATCAAGTGATAGCTGAAGCAAGATTCTTAAGAGCATATTATCAATTTGAATTAGTGAAATGGTTTGGAGGTATTCCGATGAAAGGTGATGCCCGTTTCAAATTGAACGATGAAAAAACAATTCCAAGATCTTCGGTAACTGCTGTTTATGCTTCAATTGAATCGGATTTGCAATATGCGATTGATAATTTGAATCCAGTTGCCGCTCAAAAAGGTAGAGCTACAAAAGGGGCTGCTCAAGCACTTCTTGGAAAAGTATTTTTATACCAAGATAAATTCGCAGAAAGTGCTGCGGTATTAGAAACTTTAATTGCTTCTAATTCGTATTCATTAGTTTCAAACTACAATTCAATTTTTGAAAGTGCTGGAGAAAATAATGCGGAATCAGTATTTGAAGTACAATATACCGATGCAGAAGGGGCAAGTTTTGGATGTCTTCAATGTAGTGAAGGTAACGTAGCCGTAGGTTTCAACGGTATTAGAAATTATGCAGGACCACTTTTTGATTCTGGTTATAGTTTTAATGTTCCAACACAAGAAGCGTATAATGCTTATGAAGCTGGAGACAGTAGAAGAGATGTTGCAATTTTAAATATTGTTACTTGGGCTGCTGCAAATACGGGGGTTTCTTATGGATCAGGATACAAACACACAGGATTTTTCAACAGAAAATACATTGCTCGTCAAGGTGATCAGAATGTTGGAGATCAAAATCTTACCAATCCAAATAATTATCGTGCTATTCGTTATGCCGATGTTTTGTTAATGGCCGCTGAAGCAAATAGTCGTTCTGGAAATGATGCTAAAGGACAAGAATATTTAAATAAAGTACGTGATAGAGCTTTTGGAGATACAAATCACAGAATAACAGTTGGTGGACAAGCCTTAACAGATTTTATTTGGAATGAAAGAAGAACAGAATTACTTGGTGAAGGGCATCGTTTCTTCGACTTAGTTCGTACTGGTAAAGCAGCTGGAAAAATCACTGGATTTACATCAAATAAAAACGAAATTTTCCCAATTCCTTTCGAAGAAATTCAATTTTCAAACGGAAATTGGCAACAAAACCCAATGTATTAATATATTAGAATTATGAAAAATATAAAATTTTTAATTAGCATTTTTGTTTTGACAATCCTTTTTGGATGTTCAAAAGACAGTAACGATGTCGATTTAGAAGCTATTGCTGCACCTCTAAATATCTCTGCAAAAATTTCAATTGCCCCTGATAATACAGGAAATGTTACTATTATTCCAATTGGCGAAGGAGTTTCACAATTTGAAG
>JBIKZR010000379.1:0-2600 GCA_044354635.1 Crocinitomicaceae bacterium
CAATGACAGATATTAGTATCCGCGATTATATTGTCAAAACAGATAGAATTTTGGTGCTAAGTGCTAAAAATTTAATGAAAGGAAATTGGAGTAAAATCGAACGTTATAAATCTATTTATGCGGCATGCAAGAAAAAGGAAATTCCTTTTGTCCTAATTACGAATGCTAGTCGCGCAGAAATTACTTCTTTCCGCAAAAAATATAAATTCAATGTTCCAGTTTTCTTGAACGATGAAACAGAATTGAAAGCAATTGCACGCTCGAATCCTTCTCTACTCGTTATTAAAAAGGGGAAAGTTGCTGGGAAATATCCTCACCGTTCAACGCCATCTTTTGAATGGTTGAATAAAAATGTGTTACTAACAAAATGAGAAATAAAATAGTTGCAGGAAATTGGAAAATGAACTTACTCTCGGCGGAAGCGATAGATTTGGGAAGAAAAATCAAAGAAGCGGCTTCGGAACTTGAAGGCGTTGAATTGCTCCTTTTTCCGCCAAGTATTTTCCTTCAATCGCTTGCTGAAATAGCTGTTGCGGTTGGTGCTCAGAATTTTTATCCTGCCGAGAATGGCGCTTTTACAGGTGAAATATCCATTTCTCAAGTTAAAGATTGCGGCGCAACACATGTATTAATTGGCCATAGCGAACGAAGAGCAATTTTCGGTGAACAGGCTGATTTTTTAAAACAAAAGGTAGATTCTGCTCTAACGCATGGAATAACTCCTGTGTTTTGTTGTGGTGAACCCTTGGAAATAAGAGAAGCAGGAACGGAATTGGTTTACGTAAAAAAGCAATTGGAAGAAAGTTTGTTCCATGTTTCAGCAGAAAATATGCAAAATTGTATTGTTGCGTACGAGCCTGTTTGGGCAATTGGAACTGGGAAAACCGCAACAGTCGCGCAAGCGGAGGAAATGCACCGTTCTATTCGTTCATGGATTACGGAAAAATACAATGGTATTGTGGCACAAAATTGTTCCATTATTTATGGCGGAAGTTGCAATGTTTCAAACGCACAAGAGTTATTTTCTAGTCCAAATGTGGATGGAGGATTGATTGGTGGTGCTTCATTACAAGCAGAATCATTTATTAAAATTGCACAATCGTTCTAATGGAATATATCGAATTAACCTTAATCGTGGAGCCGAAAAATCCGTGGACAGAAATTTTCATGGTTGAATTGGCGGATGCTGGATACGAAAGTTTCGTGGATACAGAAAACGGTATATTGGCGTATGCGCAAGTTGGATTAGTTGACCCGAATCAACCGTTGAAAAACACTTCCATTACTGCAATAAATCCTTTGGTATTAATAGAATCACAGGTAAAAATTATTCCACAACAGAATTGGAATGCTGTTTGGGAGTCAGATTTTCAGCCGGTCGAAGTGGAGGAATACCTTACGATTTTAGCGCCATTTCACGATACAACCAATCGAAAAGGAATGTTGGTGGAGATTCTCCCCAAAATGTCATTTGGAACAGGACACCACCAAACAACATGGATGATGTCGAAAGCTTTGTTCGAATTGAAAGAAATTCCACCGCAGGTTTTAGATATGGGAACAGGAACTGGTGTTTTAGCAATTATAGCAGAGAAATTGCATGCAAAAAATATTGTTGCAGTGGATATTGAAGATTGGTCAATTGAAAATACTATTGAAAATAGTGAACGAAATAATTGCAGTAGAATAGAAGCAATTTGCGGCGATGTGGATGTGTTGAAAGGTAGGAATTTCGGACTAATCCTAGCCAATATCAATAAAAATGTACTGAAAGCGCACCTGCAAGCGTATTACGACATGTTGGATTTGAACGGAACCCTTCTTTTAAGCGGGTTTTTTACTACCGATGTGGATGAAATGACCGCTTTTGCAGAAAATATCGGATTTACAAAATATCGTATCTTGCAGAAAGACAATTGGGCAGCTATTGAATTAACGAAAAATTAAAGGGTATGAAAAAGGAAATAAATCGCTTGATTATTGTGTGCATATTATTTATTTCCGGCTTTTCATTCGGGCAAACCTACTCGCCAAATAGAGAAAAATTCATCAAAGAATTTCAAAAAACGTTGTCGGATTTTGGGAAAGGAGATTACCAGGATTTTGCCAAAAAGGAATTTCCTAAATTATTGCTGGAATCGACTGATTTTCCCGATGCTTACTTCACCAAAATGGTTGAAACCTGTAACCTTATGGTTACGAAAAGAATACAGCCGTTTCCGGAAATGTACCAATATGTATTCAGTATTGCTTCGTTGGTAAAGGGAAAACAATCGGAAAAGAGTTATACCGCATGGCATAATTCAGTGGATAAGTTATTGGATGCCAAGAACATCAAGAAATTTGAGGATTTTATTGACCTTTCCGCAGGATTTTTTCTAGAGCGGAAAATTGCTGAAACGCCAAACTTTAAATGGTACTACGAAAATGGAGACTATTCCTTCGAATTCACGGATAAACCGTTTATTAAATGCAGCAATGGGAACTTAATTTGTAGAATTGAAAATCGAAATTCTCAGACAAAAAAAGACCAACCAAATATTGATAGTTTGGTGATTTTCAAAACCAACGGAACGTATGATCCAGTGCTAAAGAAATGG
>JBIKZR010000378.1:0-2600 GCA_044354635.1 Crocinitomicaceae bacterium
ACAATGGGACATTTAAGCGTGTTTCAGAACCTTATTTATTGGCAGCGATGACTTTCACAGATGCGGAAGCACGTATATACGAAGAATTAGGAAGTATTATTCGAGGAGAATTTAATGTTGTCGGTATTACAAGAACAGAGATTCACGATATTTTTGCTTACGACGATGCGGATATTTGGTATAAAGTTAAAATCACATACGATAGCGAGGCTGCTGACGATGAGAAAGCGAAAAAAGTAGCACAAAACTTTCTGGTTTCGGCGCATTCCGTGAAAGATGCTTTTGATAGAATCAAAGAAAGTTTGGCAACGTTGATGGTGGATTACCAAATTCCATCGATAATTGTTTCTCCTATCGTAGAAATTTTCCCATATACAGAAAATTTAGATCGCGAAATTGAAAGACGACCAATTGAAAAAGCAACAGAAGTAGACAGTGCTGCATCAGAGCCTAAAGGGAAAGTGTTTTCTGCACCTGGAACGGATCTAGACGACGAATTGGAAGAAGAAGAAATTGGAATGGACGATGAGCTGGACGATAGCGAGTTGGAAGACGAATTCACAGAAGAGGATTAAGCTGAGATGGAAGATTTTATACAACAAATGCGCAACGATCATAAGGAATTCGATCATGGAAGTCTGGAAGGGTTTTTTGGTCACGCGCCATTTGATCTATTTAATTCCTGGTATTCTGAAGCAATTAAAACCGCTCAATTAGAGCCCAACGCGTTTGTTTTGGCAACGGTTGATTTTAAAAACAAACCGAGTTCTAGAATTTTATATTTAAAGGAATTAGTGGCAGAAAAATTTGTTTTTTACACGAATTACCAAAGCCATAAAGGAAAAGATCTTGCGGCAAATTCAAGTGCTTCTATGCTGTTTTTCTGGCCTGGGCTACAACGCCAAATTAGAATCGATGGCCATTGTTCGAAAGTTTCGGAAGAAGTGAGTGATGCTTATTTTTCTTCGCGTCCGCGTGGAAGTCAAATTGGCGCATGGGCTTCTCACCAGTCCGAACAGCTAAGCGACCGCGCAGATTTGGAGCAACGATTGGAAATGTATGCAGAAAAATTCCAAACGGAAGTGCCACGTCCGCCGCATTGGGGTGGCTTTGAGTTGAAACCAACACTGGTTGAGTTTTGGCAGGGCCGGCCTTCCCGTTTACACGATAGAATTGTTTACGAATTGGACGAAAACGATTGGAAAATTTACAGAAAGAATCCTTGATCGATGTACGAAATTAAACCGGAACTTTTCACGCTTTCCAATGGTATTCGTGTCGTTTATTTGCATACGCCCTTGCAAGTAGCGCATTTGGGAATTACGGTTCTTGCAGGTTCTAGATTTGAACGAAAAGCAGAAGATGGACTAGCACATTTTTTAGAACATTGTATTTTCAAGGGAACAACAAAACGAAAAGCTTTTCATATTTTATCCCGTTTGGATTCTGTTGGTGGCGAGTTAAATGCCTACACCGCAAAAGAAGAAATGTGCGTTTATGCTTCCTTTACGAAGGAACACATTCGAAGAGCTTCCGAATTAGTAGCGGATATTACCTTGAATTCTAATTTTCCATTGAAAGAAATTCAGAAGGAAAAAGAAATTATTCTCGATGAAATAAATTCCTACCTCGATAGTCCGAGTGATAAAATATTCGACGATTTTGAAGAATATTTATTTAAAGGTCATGCACTTGGGAATAATATTTTAGGATCGAAAGAGCGGGTTCAAGGCTTTTCCCGTGACGATCTTCAGGCGTATGTGAAACGATTTTTCACAACGGAAAACATGGTTATTTCCTTTGTCGGGGAAATTGGAAGAAACCGTTTGGAAAAAATATTAGAAGAGGATTTTAAAAACTGCTTACCAGGAAAACACAAAGAAATAGCTGAGAAATTTGAGCTAAACAAACGTTTTAAAATTCGAACCAAAGAAGCAAATTACCAAGTTCATGCGATTGTTGGTGGAATTGCGCCAAATTACAAAGAAGAATCGCGCCGCGGAATGACTTTATTGACCAATATTCTCGGCGGACCAGCATTAAATTCCAGGTTGACACTTTCCATTCGGGAAAAATATGGCTATTCCTACAATGTGGAAGCAAATTATACGCCTTATGTTGACACAGGATTTTGGAGTGTTTACTTGGGGACGGATCCAAAATATATTGACAAATCGATTACTTTGATTTACAAAGAATTGAAACTTTTAAGAACAAAGAAATTGGGCGTTTTGCAGTTGAACCGTGCGAAAGAACAATTAAAAGGACATCTTGCACTTGGAATGGATAGCAATTCTGGTTTGATGTTAGGATTGGGAAAAAGTCTGCTGTTGTTTAATCAAATTGACACGATTCAAGAAATCTACCAAGGAATTGACAAGCTAGAAGCAAGCGAATTGCTGGAAATTGCCAACCAGTATTTTTCAGAAGAAAATTGTAATGAACTCATTTTTGATTTAGCGGATAGTTAAAATCTTTAGTCAGCTCTATTCCTATTTTTTTTACCATTATTACTTTTAAGCCAGTATTCCCTATTTCATTTTACTGAAATAAAACGCCACAGAAGTTTTTAGCACGTTCACAGAAGAAAGTTATCGTTT
>JBIKZR010000380.1:0-2591 GCA_044354635.1 Crocinitomicaceae bacterium
CAACTGCGGATCGTTTAGGTCTTTAATAGATACAACTTCCTCTTCGCGTTTTGTTTTGTTGGATTTGAATAGGTTTAAACTTTGGTTGTGGATATTGTAAACTCCTTTGAAACGATCGCCAATACCGATTGGCCATGTTAGCGGCCGCACTTTAAGATCCAGTTTATCTTCCAGCTCATCCAAAAGAGAAAACGCATCTTTTCCCTCCCGATCCATTTTATTAACAAAAATAATCACCGGCGTTTTTCGCATGCGGCACACTTCCATTAATTTTTCGGTTTGTGTTTCCACACCATTTGCGCAATCAATTACAAGAATTACACTATCCACAGCGGTAAGCGTTCTATATGTATCTTCTGCAAAATCCTTATGTCCAGGAGTATCAAGTATATTCACCTGTTTTCCACCGTATTCAAAAGCCATTACAGAAGTAGCAACCGAAATTCCACGTTGTTTTTCAATTTCCATGAAATCGGATGTCGCAGTTTTTTTAATCTTGTTATTTTTTACAGCTCCAGCAGTTTGAATTGCCCCACCAAAAAGCAGCAGTTTTTCCGTTAAAGTAGTTTTTCCAGCATCGGGATGCGCGATGATTCCAAATGTCCTTCTTTTTTCTATAGCTTCCTGATTCCGCATACAGTTGTTTTTATCAAATAAGGAAAAACAATTTTTTTCCTCAAAATTAAGTTAATAAAAAAAGGCTGAGTAATTACTCAGCCTTCTGGTGGGTGGAAGATGGGGCTCGAACCCACGACCCTCGGTACCACAAACCGATGCTCTAACCAACTGAGCTACAACCACCATTTTTGTGAGTGCAAATATAGTCAAATTCTATTTTTATCAAAGATAGAAGCAAGTTTTTTTTTATTTTTAGAAAATCAAATGAACCAAGGCTGTAATATGACTTCTTCAGAATTAGTGATAAAAGAATTTGAAAATCGCGTTTTTAACGAATCGTATGAAAGAATTTACCGTTGCATGTCAATGATAGAAGACAAAGATCTATGGAAATCCCCAAACACTTCCATTCCGGCAATCGGTAATTTAGTACTGCATATTTGCGGAAATGCGAGACAATGGATTTTGTCAGGGATTGGAAATCGGGAAGACAACCGCGACCGAAACATGGAATTTATGCACCATCCGAAAATAAAAAAATCGGAATTGGTTTTTTTATTGGAAAACTTAAAGGTCAATTTGAAGCAAACTTTATCGGAACTAAGCAGCGATGCCATCGAGAAAAAATATACCATTCAAGGATTTGAAGTAAATGGATTTTCTGCTATGGTGCATGTAATTGAGCATTTTTCTTACCATACAGGTCAAATTACGTTTCTCACAAAATGGCTCACCAATAAAAACACAGAGTATTATGGTGGTTTAAATCTAGATCAAACGAATAATTTGAATTAATACCTCTAATTAGGGTTGGATTGTTGATAATTCAATCTGTCTTTCTGAAATTTTCAAAGTGGTAGCGTTAACTTTGTAAAAAAATAGGATACATGTTAAAAATTGGCGTTTTTGGTTCGGGGCATTTGGGAAAAATTCATATTCGCTTATTGCTTGAGTTAACAGAACAGTTTGAAGTAGTTGGGTTCTATGATCCGAGTGATGAGAATGCGGCGGAAGTAATAGAAAAGTTCCAGTTGAAACGTTTTCAATCCATGCAGGAATTATTGGATGCGGTGGAATGCGTGGATATTGTAACACCAACATTGACGCATGCAGAACTTGCTTCGCTTGCACTTCGAAACAGCAAACATGTTTTTATTGAAAAACCAGTTACAGAAACAGTAGACGAAGCGCGATCTTTAATGGGATTGGCGCGGGAAGCGAATGTAAAAGTGCAAGTAGGTCACGTAGAGCGATTCAATCCCGCATTCCAAGCTGCAGTGCCATTTTTAACCAAACCAATGTTCATCGAAACCCATCGTTTGGCGCAATTCAATCCGCGTGGCACGGATGTTCCCGTTGTTTTGGATTTGATGATTCATGATTTGGATATTATTTTAAGTGTTGTAAAATCTGGCGTAAAACGGATTTCGGCATCTGGAGTGGCTGTTGTTAGCGATACACCAGATATCACAAATGCACGAATAGAATTCGATAATGGTTGTGTTGCAAATTTAACAGCTTCCAGAATTTCGATGAAAAACATGCGTAAATCACGGTTTTTTCAGAAAGATGCTTACATCAGTGTAGATTTTCTAACCAAAGAATTGGAAGTTGTTCGAATGGAAACGGTGGAAGGCGAGCCAAATCCACTCGATATTGTTTTCGATATGGGAGAGGGAAAGCCAGTAAAGAAAATCTACTTCGACAAACCGGATATTGGCGAAATCAATGCGATAAAAGAAGAATTAAATTCTTTTCACGATTCCATCGTAAACGATACAACACCATTAGTCTCTTTGGAAGATGGTTTCAGAGCGTTGGATGTTGCACAGCAAATTTTGGATAAATTAAAATCCACTTCTTCTATTTTGGTGGACAATAACCAATAAAAAATAGCGTTTTAGTCACAGATTACTATTTATGAAACAACTTCTATTTTTACTTTTTGTTGGTTTACTCGCTTCATCGTGTAT
>JBIKZR010000077.1:0-7834 GCA_044354635.1 Crocinitomicaceae bacterium
TAATTTAATTTAATTTAATTTTTAATAATAATTTCAAATTTTTCTTCGTTTGGCGGCAAACACATGGTATCGTTGCACAGCATGTACATCACGGAGCCACTAACAATTGTTTCTTTTTTTGCTGCAATGCGTTGTTGAAAAACTACTTTTCCCTCGAAAAAATCAAGCATTGCTTCAAACGTTTCGTCGTATTTTTGGATTGGTTGTGGTTCATTTACCTCTCCAATTAATTTATAAGCAGTACTATTTTCAAAGAAAAAACGTGTTGGAACAGGTCCTATTTCATTGGAGATATGTTGGCTGTATAAATGCCAGCCGTCTGCAATTTTCGCAGTAAAACAAACCGATTTACCTTCCGAATCATAGGAATATTCCCATTGGATTTTAGATTGCCCAAAACCATTGAACGCGAAAAACAAGAGAATAAGTAAAATCGTTTGAATTTTCATTTGGTATTTTTCTGCTTCAAATTTACAAATTTCAATCCATTTCAAGCAATTTGAAATGAAATTATCCTTGAAATCCTATGGATGCGAAATCTTGTTTGAAAATCCAGAAGAAGATCTGATACGGGGAACTAATAATCTGAGGTTAATGGATTAGATTATGCAATAAAATAGTGGTTTTAGTATTTCTACAATTTGATTTCAACAATTCTCGCAATTGGAATCCAAACGCCACCTTTTAAACAGATGAATTTCATTCCTGCCGCCCAAATAGTTGTATCCACGCGTTTTAATCCGGCATCATCCTGAAAAATTATGGAGACTTTACTGTGGTGTGAATTTCCCAAAATAGTAGCTTTTTCTATCTGGGAGCGCAATTCAGGGTGTTGCTGAATCTGTTGGCTATCGATAAACGTTAAAGCCGAGATTCGCTCTTTTTTAATTAGTTCTGGTTTCATTTCAAGTTGGTTTTTAACAAAAATACAAGTTAAAATTTACACCTTTTCAGCTAATAAATTCTGTTAAATGAAAATTAGTGCGTTAAAAATGAACAATTGTTCCGTTTGCTCGACTAAAACGAAAGGTCATTCATTGGAAAACGCGCTGCAGCAGTTATCGATTGATCTGCAAATAATCCTTTCTCAAACATGTATTTTCCAGTTATGGCAATCATTGCAGCGTTATCCGTACAATATTCAAATTTAGGAATATATGTTTCCCATTTTTTTTCCATTCCAAGTTGTTGCAATGCCGCTCTCAATCCGCTATTTGCTGATACACCGCCAGCAATTGCAACTTGGTTGATGTTCAATTCTTTGGTTGCTTTCAGGATCTTTTTTAATAAGATATCGATGATGCTTTTTTGGATGGAGGCGCAAAGATCATCCAAATTTTCTTGAATAAATAGTGGGTTTTCTTTTACTTGCTTTTGAATAAAGTACAAAATCGAAGTTTTTAGACCACTAAAACTGAAATTATATTCCGGAATATTTGGTTTTGAAAATTCAAATTTCAGCGGATTACCATGTTGCGCGTGTTTATCGATAAAAGGTCCACCAGGATATGGGAATCCGAGCATTTTAGCGGCTTTATCAAAAGCTTCTCCCGCCGCATCATCGATGGTCGTTCCAATAACTTTCAATTTCAGGTAATCCTCCACCAATACAATTTGCGTGTGTCCACCTGAAACCGTTAAACACAAAAAAGGGAATTTCGGCATCGCTTTCCCATCCTCAATAAAATGCGCCAAAACGTGTCCAACCATGTGGTTCACATCCAACATTGGAATCTGCATGGCCATTGCAAATGCTTTCGCAAAAGAAGTTCCTACCACTAGCGAGCCCATCAATCCGGGACCTCGCGTAAATGCAATTGCATCAATTTCCTCTTTTTTAATTCCCGCTTTTTTAATTGCAGCATCTACAACTGGAATAATATTCTGCTGGTGCGCACGACTTGCCAATTCAGGAACTACTCCGCCATATAATTCATGGATTTCCTGCCTTGCAATTAAATTAGAAAGAATGGTGTTATTTTTGAGGACAGCCGCAGACGTATCGTCACACGATGATTCAATAGCAAGAATGATTATATCTTTTTGACGCAAGTTTATGTAAATTTGTAATCTAATGACAAAAGTATTCAAAATATTGGGACGAGTAATAGGGGTTTCCTTCGAATGGATACTTATTACCGTTATTGTTTTCGCTTTTGTGATTCGAACGAGCACCGTTCAAACCTTTCTTGCTCAAAAAGCAACCGCTTTTCTGTCCAGTGAATTAGGTACGAAAATTCGAATAGACCGCGTTTCCATTGTTTTTATCGACCGCGTAGCATTGGATGGCGTATTTGTATTAGATAAAAACAAAGACACGCTTGCTTCTATCGGTCGGATTTACGCGACTTTAGACGAATTGAACCTCCAGAAAAACTATTTAAAACTGGAGAACGTTGAACTAGAAAAAGGTACGATTCACCTTAACCGCGAAAAAACGACTGGAAATTACAATTATGAATTTTTAACCGATTATTTTTCCGGCAAAAAAAGGACAAGCGCATCCAAACCTTTTGACGTGCACTTAAACAACCTGAAACTTGCGGATATTAACCTAAAATATGACGATTACAGGAAATACTACTCCACTTTCGGAATGGATTATGACCATATTGATTTGCGGCACATTTACCTCAATGTTGCAAACTTCAAGACGAAAAAAGACGGCATCGCTTTAGATGTTCTGCATTTGCAAGCAAAAGAAAAATCCGGTTTCATTTTAGAGGATTTCAACGGTTTAGCAGAAGTTTCCGGAAGTGGTATAAAAGTCAAGGAACTAAGGATTCAGACGCCTTTCTCTAGAATTTACGCGCCAAAAATGTATCTATTGATGCACGATTTTGAGGATTACCAAACGTTTGAAGACAGCGTTAGTTTTGATTCCGAATTGAAAAACTGTTCGGTTTCCATGAAAGATATTTCCTATTTCGCAACGGCATTGGAAGGAATGGAGCAGCAAGTTGAGCTTAGTGCTGTGGTAACACAAAAGGTGAAAAATCTAAAAATCTCCAATTTGGATCTGAAAACAGGAAAAAAAACGGTGCTTCGGGGTAACCTTCATCTACCGGATTTTAGGGAAATAAATAAATCCTTTTTCAATGAAAAATTAAATTACGCCTATATTTCACTGGAAGATTTAAAAAAAATAAAATTGCCTGTAAACTCAAAAGACCGCTTCCTTTCTTTTGATACCTATCTTGAGCGACTCGGGAATTTTCAGATGGCGGATGTTCGATTGAATGGTTTTTATACGCAATTTGTACTCAAGGCGGATTACATTAAAACCAATCTGGGAAACATAAAACTTGACAACGGCATACTTTTTACCGAAAATCGCAGCAACGGATCTTATTTCTTTGAGCGATCTGGCGCAAGCGAGTACGATGTTAAAATAGATGATTTTCAATTAGGAGAATTTCTGCAAGACAAAAATTTCAACACCGTAAAAGGACAGTTTTTCCTTTCAGGCGAAGCCTTTTCGCTGGCGGATATTCGTTTTGATGTTATCGAAGGAAACCTAGAAAATTTTGATTATTTAGGCTATTCTTACACACATATTTTTATCTCAGCAGGAAGTTTTATAGACAATAAAATAAACGCCAAAATTGAAGTCAAGGATGATAATTTAAAGCTAGTTTACGATGGTTTTATTGATTTTAATGGCAACCAGCACATGCAGTTTTCAGTTGATTTGTCCAAAGCGATTCTATCCAATCTAAATATCACTGCCTCCGATAGCAGCAGTTTAACTTCCAAATTCAATGTGAATATTTTTGGGAAATCAGCAAATAATATGTTTGGTGAAATCACTATGGATGGCATATTGTATAAAGAAGGAAATCGAGAAGTTAAAATTCCAAGTTTGAAGATCGAAGTGATGCGCGGAAAATTGGAAGATGAATTTTGGATCAATAGCGACATGGCGACAGTTAATTTACGCGGTAAAATCGATTTCAGCGCATTAGTCAGCGATTTCAATGACCAGTTTCAGAAAGTTTTTCCGTTCATTGCAGAAACGAAAACAGCCAAAAAGAAAACCAAAAAAGCACCAAGCCATTTCTCCTATTCGATTACCAGCAACCGGTTAAATGATTTTCTTTCCATTTTTGCGCCAGACCTACAAGTTGCGCCAAACACAACATTAAAAGGAAATTACGATGGACGAATAGAAGATTTTTCGATGGTGCTGCTTTCTCCAGAAATCATTTACCAAGACTTGCGCTTTCAAGGTGTAAATTTTGTTCAAAACCTAAATTCCACAAGTATTTCTGCAAATTATAACCTACAGAAATTCATCTACAACGATTCACTTGCTTTGGACAAGGTGTTTTTTAGGACATCGGGGCAGCAAAACCGTTTAAATTCTGAATTATCTTGGAATCAAAATGGGACAAACAATTCCTTAATTGTTTGGGAAACCAATATTGAAAGTTTCAATACGCTTAATTTCAGACTTCGTCCATCCTATTTCAGTATCAACGAGCAGCGCTGGGAGATTGAAAATGAGTCCTTCCTTTCGCTCGAAGAGAATAAAATTGAAATCGAAAAATTCAAAGTACAGCGCAACAATCAATTCGTTGCAATTGACGGTTTAATCTCTCGAAATGACGCTGATAAATTAAATTTCATCATCAACGAAATCGATTTAGAAGAATTGGGTTCCTTAATCGGTTCAGATGTTAAAATGGATGGCAAGATGAATGCTTGGGGTTACCTTTCTAATCCTTATTCCAATTTTTTATACGTTGGTGATGCAACACTTAAAAACCTTCACTTGAACAACCAGGAAGTTGGTGATATTTATTTGCAGTCCCAATGGAATCGTGGAAATCAAAGTGTTGGTTTGACAGGTGAACTGCTTTACCGCGGCAACCAAACATTTGACTTTGAGGGAAGCTATTTTACGGATAGAAAAGAGGATAATTTGGATTTCAACCTGGTTTTCGACCAAACAGATTTAAAATTTACAAATGCCTTTATGGATCCTGATGTTGTGAATAATATTAAAGGATTATTGGATGGCAGACTAAAAGTTACAGGTTCTCCAGAATCCCCTAAATTGGAAGGAGATGTTGAACTTATTGGTGGAAATGCAAAAATAGAAGTATTGGGTGTGAATTTCGGATTAGACGGGAAGATTTCTGCGGATGAATATGGCTTTTACATAGACAATATGCCAGTAACCGATGAGGAAGGAAATAGTGGAATGATGGTAGGGTCAATTTACCACAACAAATTTAAAGATTGGAATTTTGACTTACAATTTGACTTGGAAAACAGCCTTTCCTCCTATCAATCGCCATTATTTGCCACAGGTTATAAAAACACCGAAAAATTTCTTGTGTTGAATACAAAATATAAAGAAGGAGAATATTATAATGGAAGAGCATTTGTAACTGGGTCTGCCAATATATTTGGATACGCAGATAATGTTGAAATAACCGTTGACTTGCAAACAAAAAAAGGGACAAATATTAATTTCCCAATGTACGGAGCGGGCGAATTATCCGAGGAAGAAAGTTTCATTTCCTTCAAGAAAAAAGGAGAAGATCAATACACCTTTGAACCTGCAAAAATTGACTTTACAGGAGTGGATTTAAACCTTAATTTCCGTGTAACACCTGAAGCAAAATTGAAGATCATTTTCAACGAGCAATTGGGCGACGAAATTACCGCTTCAGGAAGTGGAAATATTTCCATTAAAGTGGATAATCTTGGAGATTTATCGATGGATGGAACCTACCGCGTAAAAGAAGGAATGTACAACTTTGCCATGGGTCCAATTAAGCAACCTTTCCATATTCAAGAAGGAGGATCGATTACTTGGACTGGCGATCCCTATACCGCAACCTTGGATATTAAAACCTATTACGAAGTAAATGCCAATTTATCTGAAATATCGCCTGACAAATTGCAAGGAAATGGAACGGGAACAAATCAGAAAGTATTGTGCTACTTAGGTTTAACCGAATCGTTGATGAAACCAACAATTGCATTTGATATAAAAGTACCAAAAGCGGACGAATCCGGAAAAGCACTACTCGCAAGAATAACTGGCGAAGAAGACGAATTGAACCGACAATTTTTCTCCTTGTTATTGTGGAAACGATTCCAACCGTTAAAGGGAAGTACCTCTGTTGGTGGTTCCGCCGCAATGGATTTGGTTTCCAACCAAATTAATTCCATGCTTTCCCAAGTATCTAAGGATTATAAGTTAAATGTGAACTTGGATGCGGACAATTTAACGGGTGAAAACACCATGGCGCTTGGTGTTTCAAAAGGATTTTTGGATGATCGACTGATTTTCACTGGTAGTTTTGGCGTAGAAAAATATGCAGAAAGTAGCGCACAAACCCAAAGTGCATTCATTGGAGATGTAAGTTTAGAATATTTACTGAATGAAAGCGGAACAGTGCGGATAACCGTCTTCAATGAATCGAACGATTATTCCATTATTCAGGACAAAAACCTCGGGTTGTTCACCCAAGGAGCAGGTTTGAATTACCAGGAGAACTTTAATAATTTTGATACCTTTAAATTCGCACAATACCTTTTGGATGTCTTCCGGAAAAGAGAAACTAAAAAATTTCCCGTTAAACGTAAAAAACGGCAAACGCCTGTTCCACCGAAAAAAGAAGTCGTTCTTCTCAAGTAAAACAAAGGAATTTCGCTTTGAATCTTTACGCACTGATTATTATAGTCGAAAATAAAATCAATTCTGTATTTTTACACCTTCAAATACCAACAGAACGTTAGCTCTTTATGAAAAAAGTATTAATTGCCAACCGAGGAGAAATTGCACGCCGTGTAATACGAACACTAAAAAAAATGAACATTGCCAGTGTTGCAATATATTCGGATGCTGATCGAAATGCACCGCATGTTTTGGAAGCAGACGAAGCAGTTTATGTTGGTGAAAGTCCTTCCTCGGAGAGTTATCTGAAGCAAGATCTAATTTTAAAATACTGCAAAGAACTTAGTGTCGATGCCATACATCCTGGTTATGGATTCTTATCTGAGAATGCAACTTTTGCCAGAAAAGTAAAAGAAGCGGGAATGAAACTGATTGGGCCTTCCCCAGATTCAATGGATCTTATGGGAGATAAATTATGTGCGAAACAAGCCGTAAAATCTTATAATGTTCCATTAGTTCCAGGTGTTGATGAAGCGATTACGAATGTAGATGCAGCAATATTGATTGCAGAAGAAATTGGTTACCCAATCTTAATCAAAGCTTCTGCCGGTGGCGGAGGAAAAGGAATGCGACTAGTTGAAAGATCGGAAGATTTTGCGGAACAAATGCGCATGGCACAAAACGAGGCGCGCTCTTCATTTGGGGACGATGCTGTTTTTATTGAGAAATTCGTTACGAAACCAAGACACATTGAAATTCAGGTTTTCTCGGATAGCTTGGGCAATTCTGTCTATTTATTTGAACGTGAATGTTCGATTCAACGCCGCCATCAAAAAGTTATTGAGGAAGCACCAAGTGCGGTTGTAACGCCGGATTTACGCAAACGAATGGGAGAAGCAGCAGTTGCGGTATGTAAAGCTTGCAACTACGAAGGCGCCGGAACCGTTGAGTTTTTGGTAGATGCAAACATGGATTTTTTCTTTTTGGAAATGAATACGCGTTTGCAAGTGGAACATCCCGTTACCGAAGAAATTACAGGATTGGATTTAGTGGAATGGCAGATCCGCGTTGCCCGTGGTGAAAGACTTCCTAAATTACAAGACGAGCTGTCTATAAATGGCCATGCAATTGAAGTACGCGTTTATGCAGAAGATACTTTAAATGGATTTACGCCGGATATTGGGAACTTACAACGGTATA
>JBIKZR010000079.1:0-7832 GCA_044354635.1 Crocinitomicaceae bacterium
ATTCTCAGACAAAAAAAGACCAGCCAAATATCGATAGTTTGGTGATTTTCAAAACCAACGGAACGTATGATCCAGTGCTAAAAAAATGGTTCGGTGCAGGAGGAATACTAACATGGGAAAAAGTTGGTTTACCTAAAAATGAAACATTTGCAGAACTTAAAAACTACGATGTCTCGTGCAAAACTTCCAATCTTATCGCCGATACAGTTGCCTTAACCACCAAATATTTCAGTAAACCAATTCTTGGGTATTTATCCGATCGCGCCTTTATTATCAATAGAGAAGAGGATAAAGTGTATCCTCAATTTCTTTCGTATGAAAAACGATTGACAATTAAATCCATTAAGGAAAATGTAGATTACGAAGGCGGATTTACGATGAAAGGAAGCAATTTTGTTGGGATGGGCGCACCAAAAAATCCTGCTAAAATCTTTATTTACCGCGATAAACAAATTTTCATCAAAGCAAGCGCACAAGAAATATTTATCACTCCAGCTGCCATATATTGCAATAATGCTGGAACTGCAATCTATTTAAAAACAGGAGATTCCATTTCACATTCTGGCTTGAATTTCAATTATGACATGAAGAAAAAATCCATTGAATTTACGCGGACAGGCAAAGGCGGTGGACAATCCCCATTTCAAGATTCGTACCACCAAACGGATATTTATGTCGCTAAAATCACCTGGAAACTAGAAGAATCTACACTTTATTTCACCTACGATTTTGGTATTTCCCAAGAACAACGGTATGCGCGTTTCGACTCAAAAAGTTACTTTGATGAGCAATTATATGATCGTTTGCAAGGATTGGAAGCTATTCATCCACTCGTGGCGATTTCAAAATATTGCTATAAATATGACGAGTATAGCATTAACGAAGGGAAAGCTGCAACCGCACTCGGAAAAACAACACAACAGGCAATTCCAATGTTGTTAGAGCTTTCAAATAATGGATTTATCGCTTACGATACCGAAGGGGAAATGGTCACGATAAATCCAAAGCTGGAAAATTTTGTAGCGTTTAAAGCAGGGAAAAAAGACTACGACAATTTGAGTTTCATCTCCGATTTGCGCCCAAAGGAACTCACCGGATTTTCAGATGAAGAAATTCAAGCAGATCCAAATCTGCAGCGCATCAAAGAAGAATTTAAAAAACTTTCTGAAGAGCGCAGAACAATGACTTATTTTGGCAAAATGGATCTTGTAACCTTAGAGATTGATCTAAATGCGGTAGATAGAATAAATGTTTCAAATGCACAAAATACGCTTGTCTTTCCGACATCCAATCGCGTTAAAATCAAGGAAAATCGAAATTTTGAATTCAGTGGCTGGATCAATGCTGGAAAATTGGAAATCAACACTTTAGCAGCGAGTTACAACTACAAGGAAAATGCTTTTACCGTTTTAAACTCCAAAGAAGCCATTTTGCGCGTTCGGCCATTCAAAGTGGAAGACGGCAAGCAGGCAATTCCCATGGCAAGCAGTTTAATTGGAGTGAAAGGTCAAATTTTGGTGGATGATCCGAGCAACCGTTCCGGAAAAAATCAAACCATAACTTCTTTTCCGAAATTGGTTGTTTCGAACCCGTCGCTCGTTTATTACAACGCAAAGAACATTTACAAAGGAGCATACGACAGCACGCGGTTTTATTATACAGTTGCGCCATTCACGCGCGATAGTTTAGATAATTTTATGGAGAAGTCGCTGCGATTGAAAGGCGAGTTGACTTCCGCAGGAATTTTCCCAAAGATTTCTCAAGACTTGAAAATAATGGCCGATTATTCCTTCGGTTTTTCTACCAATGCACCAAAAGGAGGATATGATTTCTACGGAACAGGTGCGAAATATGAAAACAAGATCATACTTTCTAATAATGGATTACAAGGCGCTGGAACGATAAATTTTGTCCATTCAACTTCTATTTCCAATGCGCTGAGTTTTCTGCCCGATTCTACAATTGGTTTGGCGAAATTCACAAATCGCCCAATAGAGTCTGGCATCGAATTCCCAGATGTAGCAGCTGAAGAAGCTTTTATAACCTATGTTCCAAGAAAGAATTACTTGAAAGCACAATCCACCCAAAAACATGAACTAAGCTTTTTCAAAGGAGAAGCAAAACTGCGTGGTGTGACAATTGTCACCGCACAAGGATTGCTTGGAAACGGTTTGATGACATTTAAATCTGCAACTACTTTATCTTCGAATTATTCCTTCAAACGCTGGGAAATTAATGCAGATACAGCAGGGTTTAGTCTTAAAAACACCTATGCAGAAGAAGGAGAAGATCCAATTTCCTTTAAAGCCGATAATGTGAAAGCGTCCATTTCGTTTAAAGATAGAAAAGGAGATTTTAATTCCAACTTTGGAACTTCTAGGGTAAATTTCCCCGTAAACCAATATTACTGCCTGATGGATAAGTTTTCTTGGCTCATGGACAAAGCGGATATTGTTTTGGAAAAAACAGACAAAAAAACAACTTCTGGCAACTCGGATATGGACTTAGCAGGACCGAATTTCTTCTCGTCACATCCAAAACAGGATTCCTTGCAATTTGGAGCTTTGCGGGCAAAATACGATTTGAAGCAACGCACTATTTTCTGTGAAAGTGTTGAATTTTTGCAAATTGCAGATGCTCGAATTTTTCCAGACAGCATGAAAGTTACTATTCGCCAAAAAGCAAGACTGGAACCTATGATAAATGCTCGAATTGTTGCCAATTATATCACCAAATACCATACGTTTGTTCGTGCAAATGTGGAAGTTACAGCAAGAAGAGAGTATAAGGCAGATGGCGATTATCCCTATTATGACAAGGATAGTAATTTGACTTACCTGAAGATGAATCGAATTGCATTGGATACTTCTTTCCAAACAATAGCGAAAGGAGATGTTTCCGATAACCAGGGATTCAAATTGAGCAAGGAATTTGAATATTACGGAAAAGTTCAAATTGCAGCAGCAAATCCAATGTTGTTCTTTGAAGGTGCTACAAGAATCAACCATTCGTGTGAGAAATTCGATAAAAACTGGATGAGTTTTTCTGCGCCAATTGATCCGAAGAATATTCAAATTCCGGTTTCTTCCAAAATGAAGGATTTGGCGGGAGAATCCATATCAGCCGGGATTGTTTGGCGCAATTCAGCGATAACAGACAGTATAAAGTTATATCCAACGTTCTTATCCAAACTTGTTCAGAAAGACGATCCAATATTAATTTCGGCAAGCGGTGTTTTGCAATACAATGAACAAGCAAAAGAGTTTCAGATTTCCTCCAAAGAGAAATTGGTAAACCGTTCTGAAAAAGGAAATTTCTTAGCGCTACATACGGAGAGTTGTTCGATGAATGGCGAAGGAATTGTAGATCTTGGAATGAACTATGGCGATGTTAAAGTTGATGCAGTTGGAATTGTAAATTATAATCAATCTAGCGGTGAAACAAGTCTAAATCTTACAACACGCATTAACATGGCGATGGATAAAGGATTGATGGAAGGAATCGCAACGCGTATAAACACTGTTGAAGGATTAAAAGAAATGGATTTTAAAAAAACTACATTGGAACAAGCATTGGTAGAATGGACGGATCAAAAAACGGCAGATAGACTAGTTTCGGATTACACGCTAAAAGGAGAAATAAAAAAGATTCCAACGGAATTGGAGTCTGCAATTGTTTTAAGTGGCATGCGATTGGTTTCCTTTGACAAACCTTCTGTGGAGGAAAAAGGAATAATTTCTAGCACAAAAACTGCCGTTCTAGTCAATATGTTTGATAAGCCAGTACTGAAATACATTCCAATAAGCGCATTTTTTCAGCAGATTTATTCTGAATCCGGTGGTGATAAATTTGGCTTATTTTTGCAGATTCCTGGAGGAAGCAGTTATTATTTTGATTATTCCATGGACAAAAAAAATGGTGAGATGCGCATTATTTCGGATGATGTAGATTTCAATGCGGCCACTAGTTTGATGAAGGAAGAAAAACGGAAAACGAAGAATTTTAAATTCGAAGCCTCTACACAACAAATTTATTTAAGCAAATTTTTGCGATTATTTGAATAAAAAAAATGAATTATATACTCTTTTCAATAATAGCCTATTTATTAGGATCGATTCCAACAGCGCTTTGGATTGGTAGGACGAGGTACTCCATAGATGTTAGAGAACATGGGAGTAAAAATGCTGGTGCGACAAATACATTTCGTGTTCTCGGGAAAAAACCTGGAATGATTGTTTTGACGATTGATATTTTGAAAGGCGTAATTGCGACAATTCTTCCGATACTTTTTTTACCGGAAGGTCTAGGTGGAGAGCAGAATGATAACTTGGCTCAGATTCAAATTTTTGCTGCTATTGCTGCTGTAGTTGGTCACGTGTTTCCAGTTTTCGCACAATTTAAAGGTGGAAAAGGTGTGGCAACTTCCCTTGGAGTTATAATTGGATTAGCCCCTTGGGCTGCTGGAATTTGTATATTGATTTTTTTAGTGGTTTTTATTCTTTCCCATTACGTTTCTCTTGGCGCAATAGTAGCAGCTATTTCTTTTCCGTTCGTTTTGAAATTTATTGTCGGTGAAGCGTCGATTTGGTTAGTGGGCTTTAGCATTTTTTTAAGTATATTAGTTGTGTTTGCTCACCGAAAAAATATTGTTCGCCTGCTGCAAAGAAATGAGAACAAAATGAACCTTTTTAAGAAATAAACGTACTACTTTTTTAAAATTTACTAAGGGAAGAAAAATCAGACGTGCTCGTTCGAAAACATAGATTAGTGTTATTCTTTTTTATCCTTTTTCCTTTGCTAATTCATGCACAGACGGAAGAGGAAATCAAGTCTCAAGCAGATAAATTGTTCAATTCAGAGCAATATGTCGCTGCTACACCATTGTATTTGAGATTACTTTCCCTGCAACCGCGTAATCATTTTTACAATTTCCGCTATGGAACGTGTTTGTTGTACAATTCGAATAAAAAGCAATCGGCTATTAAATACCTCAATTACGCAGTAAGTGAAACAACCATTCCACCGGAAGCATATTATTTTCTAGGGAAAGCATTTCATTTTGATTACCAATTCGACCAAGCGGAAAAAAACTATTCCATTTACCTTCAAAAGCGCCAGAAAAATAGCGTTATGTATGCAGCGGAGCGGACAATCGAAATGTGTCAAAATGGGAAACGACTGCTGACTACCGTTTCTGATATCGTTGTACTAGAAAAAAAAGAAATTGCAAGCGACAAGTTTTTTCGGGTGTATGATTTGCAGGATATTGGCGGTAATATTATCGTTACAGCAGAATTCCAGACTAAGTTAGATAAGAAAAATGGACACGTTCCTATGATTCATTTCCCGAAAAACCCAACTGTAATTTATTATTCTAGCTATGGCGAAAATGCAGCAAATGGCAAAGAAATATATTCGCGACGTAAATCCCCAGATGGTTCTTGGGGAAATGCGGAGCTAGTTCAAGGTCAAGTAAATACGATTTACGACGAAGATTTTCCTTACCTGCATCCAGATGGCGAATACTTGTATTTTTCGTCTAAAGGACACAATTCCATGGGCGGATACGATGTGTTTCGTTCGAAATACAATGCCCAAACAAACTCTTTTGGAAAACCGGAGAATTTAGATTTTGCCATTTCTTCACCAGACGATGATCTTTTTTATGTCGTAGATTCGTTGAATCAAAACGCTTATTTTGCTTCCGCACGACAAAGTGAGGCTGGAAAATTGTTTGTTTACAAAGTGAAAGTGGATCGGGTTCCTTTGCAATTAGTGGCTGTGAAAGGAGGTTTCTTTTCCGATGTGGATGCTAGTCCGAAACAACTCAATTTAGAGATTTTATCCCAAGAAAGCGGTTCAATTATTGGGAAATACACAACGGATTCCGAGTCGAACTATTTGATTACCTTTCCGAAAGGTGGAAATTATGAATATGTTCTAAAGTTGGCAGGAAATGCGCAAGAATTCCGATCGCTCGTTAGTATTCCAAATCAAACTGCATTTAAACCATTGAAGCAGAAGATTTTGCATTCTTCTGAAAATGGTAAAGAAACAATTAAAATTATAAATCTTTTCAACGAAGAAGTAACAGACATGGAGGCTGTTCTTGCAGAAGTCGTTAAAATGCGCTCGGATTTGAATGTTAATGTTTCTGAATTTGATCTCGATAAGTTTGAGGCATCTAAAAAGAAGGTTAGTGATTTGAGTAATCTTGGTTTTGGAAATTTATCGACATCGGAAATACAGGATTTACTAAAGAATACGGAAGATCTCGTTCTGAAAAATCAAAATTTGGCACTAACATTTAACCGTAAAGCGGATTTTTTTCTAGTCGAAAATTCCAAGAAATATGAACAATTAGAAGAACAAATTCAGCAGAAATTAGACGGGTTAAATACAATTGAAAGCACTTTAGCAAAAAAAGCCATCTTGCAGGAAATACAAGTTTCCGTAAAAGAATTGTCTGCGTTAAAAGCCGATGCCTTAGCAACAATTCCCTTGCAAGATTCTGTGCAAAAGGTATATTCTAAATCTGCTTTTGTACTCGATAGTAAAATAGTAACAGCCATTCGTGTGGAATTTGAATCTGCACTAAAGGCAGGTAAAGAAGACGAGGCAATTGCTGAACTTGCTAAAAACAAAGACCTTCTGCAGGAATTAAGAAGTGATAATTCCATGAATTTGGTGGGGAATCTCATTAAAAGAATAGAAAAATTAGAGGATGATATAGTATTAGCAGATTCAAAAAATGACCGTTACAACGTGGATCAGATTGCGTTAGAAAAGGAAATAAATTACTTGGAGACGAATCTTTCTGCAGCAAAGCAAAAAGAAATTGCAGCGATTGAACAACAAATACGTTCCAAGAAGGAAACGCTAAAACTAATAGAAGGAGAGCAAAAGTTAGCAGTCTTCGCTTTGGCAAAATTGAACCAAGAAAAATCGAATATTTCGCAGCAAATCTATTTATTGGAAACGCTGATTTCACAAGTTAATATTGGTGAAAAAAGTCCAGCGGAAGTTCAAAAAGCGCTTTTGGAACTGGAGAAAAAGAACCCTTTAGCATGGAATCTTATGATACGTGATCAAGTTGCTAAATTAGATGCGCAGGAAAAACAATTTCCAGAGAAAAGTGAGCAAATAGAAACGCTGGAGAAGGGAATTTCCGATGAGGAGTTAGAAACTACAGAGCTTGAAGTAACTAGTTTGGCGGAGAATCTGCTGCCAAAATACACGATAGAAAAGAGCGCAATTGAGGCAGATAATTCGCTTTCAGCAGAGCAAAAATTGGCACGTTTACAAAACCAGGATCAAGCTTTAATTTCCGTAATGGAAACAAAATTGAAAGAAATTGAAAAGCAATTGGTCAAGAATCCTGAAAATACTGCTTTGTTGAAGGAAAAAGAAGCAATTACCGATTTAAAATTACTTACTGAATCTAGCATCGAAGAACGGGAGCAGATGATTGAAAGTAAAATGGCGGCAAAAATACTTCCTGAGGCTATTGATAAACAAAAAGTTTTTTACTCCACCAAATTAGAGCCTTCTTACGCGGATAAACTTAACGCAATTGTATTGGAAACGTCCACAGCAAAGCAAAAGCAACTAGCAGAAGTAGAAGTGGAACAAGCTTTTCTTAAAAAAATTGAAGCAGAAGAACAGCGTGTAAAACAAGAACTCCGAAAAGATCCATTAAATCTAACTTCCCGCACCAAACTGCAAGCTTTGTCGGAATTAAAGAAAGAGAAATCTGCCAAAACAGCACAAATAAACGCAGCACTAAAAGTGGAGGAGGAGCGTCTTGCCTTTGATAAAATAACGCAAGATGA
>JBIKZR010000078.1:0-7832 GCA_044354635.1 Crocinitomicaceae bacterium
TCCGGTAACGAGAATTTCAGATCAATTGGCTGTCCAGGAAGACGACGATGAATTTAGTTTCTACCATGCCATTCACAAGAAAATAAAAGTAACGGATAAATTTTTGGCGTTTCAACAGATTCAAACAGGTGATTATTTATTTTACATGTTGAATAGTAAATTTTGGGGTCCGCTTTCAGTAGATAGTATTTTGAGTCCAACTCCCAAGGATGTAATTGTTTTGGGAAGCCCTTATTTTCCGAATAAAATATACCGCGTACAAAATAAAGTGAACGAAATGGATGTTCAGAGTTTTGTGTATTGGAAAAATAGTAAAACCAAGCAGAAAACAAAGAACAAGAATATTCAGACGCTCATTCGACAAGAATATCCTTTTGAGTTCAAACGTACAATCTTGACGGATAAGCAAGGAAAATGTGGCGAATACATAGATTCTACGTTCTCGGAAGGTAAATTTTTAACCCGCACCCTGTCTGAGATTCATTCCAACACTAAAAACTTGCCAGTTAAAATAATCCATAAAAAGCAAGTTAAATCTGTCTCTAGCAATCGCTTGTCAATCGAAATATTAACCTATGAATTCCAACATTAACACTCTGAAAATGAAGTTTTGCTTGCGTCTTTCCATTTTGAATATTTTTCTTTTCGGCCAAATTTCCGCTATTTTTTCTCAAAGTGTGGAGCAGGATACCATCCAGGGAGAAGTCTTTTTTGTTTACCCTTTTTCGAATGGTATTACCATGCACTCCAACTATTATTTGGCTGTAAAGCATGCAAAAGGAGAGAAGAAATATACATACAAAGACTATTATATTGAAATGTTTGGCGCGGACTATAAAAAACGAGACTATAGAATGAGTAAGCGCAAAATGCTTTATGGTGAGCTCAAATCTTTCAAATTTCGGAGGGAACAACCGCACTTAAATCGAAAGTTTAAAAAAGCAGTTCGCAGAAATCCTTTCCCATTGCTAGAACAACGCTATTCTCTGGAAAATGATATCGTTCCTTGCTTGGACAAAATTCCGGATGGAAAATATGTTCAATATTTTGATGGGTATTATCCCATCGATAAAAATGGGCGGGTTCGTAATTCAGAAAAAAAAGCGAGCGGATATTTTACCATTAAAAACAATCTTTTGGAAGGCGATGCTGTGTGGTTAAATCTTCAAGGAGATACATTGAAAAAAGGGCGTTTTGAAAATGGATTGAAAGTTGGCGAATGGTTTCTGGAAGTTAGAAAAGTTGCGTATTCTATTTCTAGATTGGACGCAAAATTATACAGTGAAAATGGCTACCCAGCAATGGATACAACGAAAGAATATGTTACCTTTTCCGATGGTTTCCAAAATGGTTCGTATGCCTATTATTTAAACTCTGATTATCCAATTTTAAAAGGTTTTTACACAGACAACATAGAATCTGGAAAATGGGAAGAGCGCGCTTTAGGATTTATCGGAAAAGGAAAAAATCGAAAACGCAATCGAAACAATTCAATTATCACAGCATCCTACTCTCCAAAGTTGAATGGTCCCGTCGTGAAGCAGCCAATAATTCGAAAAAGACTGCTTTCGGATATGGATTATTTGATGGAATATAACTTTGACTCGAAATACAATCCTTCCGTTTCCTTTTCTAAAATGTTCAGTGTTAATATTCCCAAAGAATTAGATCTCGAACTGGATGAAGAAGCGATAAACGGCTACGAAGGTGAAGAATATGAAGAAGAGTATTACGAGGAGGAATATTACGAGGAAGAAATGTCCGATTATATTGAAGCCGAAGAAGAGTATTACGAAGAAGAATATTACGAGGATGATAACGCTCCTTATCTCAGTATGATTTACGATCCAATTAAAGATATATATATCAGTAAAGCAAAAATGATGGATAGCTTGGGTATTGTTTTTAATTTTCAAGGAGTCTACGAAAAACACTATCCAAATGGACAATTGATGCTGCGCTATGAATTTGAAAACGGAAAGTTAGTGCAAGAAGACACGATTTTTTGGGATAATGGAAAACCATATGATGTGATCACTTTTAATCCAGATTCGAGTCAATACATTCAAAAAGTATACGATTACAACGGGAAATTATACAATGAATTGGTTTTTGACTCCATAGGGGAGTTTTTGCGGGTGAATTTCCAACCGAAGCGGGTAAAATTTATTCAAATCGGCGACCTTTTGGCAGAGGATAAAAACCAAAGTTCTTTTTATTTCTTCGATAAAATGGATACCATGCAATATGAATTGAAGGATTCACTTTTGCTGTTCAGAAGTTGGTTGAAGGAAGATACCAGTTTGTTGTATACAAGATCGTATGTTCCAAATACGCGTTCCTTGAATTTTGAGTCGTTCGCAATAACCGGAAAACCAGTATTATCTGCAGAAGTGATTTTCAGCGATTCTTTTGAAAGTTGGACAGGAACTAAAGCCTACCACTTGGGTAATCTCACAATGCAAACCACCTCTTCCGCCTCCTTAAATCCTTACCAAGAAAAAGATTCGATTCCCAAAAGAAACGTGAATAATTTCTCTAGACTTTTCGATATTACAGATGAATTCGTCGTTCAGCAAAATCAGAAACCTTTCACTGGAGAGGTGAAAATAATAACCAATGAAACCAAGTTTGAGTTAAATTCAGGAAAGCAAATTAAACTCGTTTTGCCGAGACAGAATGTTTTAGTTGGAAAATTGCTTCGTCAAAAGGAAAAATATGCTGAAACCGGCAAAAATAAGCAGGAGATTCTTTTCAATACATTGGATGCCTCTGAGTTGGGTGAAAATTTTAGCACTACAATTTTCTCTTCCCTTTTCGGTGGTTTTTTTGATGAATATGTTGAATTTCCTTATTCAGAATATGGCGATTACGGCATGGAAGAAAAAAGGTACAAGGAGAAAAACGAGGAGCCGTTTTCAAAATACATCTCTGGTTTTATGATGGCGGGACAGCCCCATGGCACATGGATTATCAAAGATCAATTTGGGAAAATGCTATACGAAATTCCATTTGAAAAAGGAGTGATTAATGGCGTTGTTAAAGAATACGACACTAAATATCCGATGATCCACGAAGAATATTATTATTCGGATGAGGAATATTTATTGGATTCAATTCCTAGAAAGAAAACCCATTATTTATTTGCAACCAGCAACTATAAAAACGGTATGCCAAATGGTGTTTTCAATCAATACAATTGGCTTGGACAACAAACGAAACAAACCATCTACCAAGATGGTTACCGAGAAGGGAAAGCATTTGAACGCAACAATCTGGCATATACGAGTTTGAATTATGCAAATGGCGAGCTGGATGGATACATCCGAACCTATTTAACGTTGAAAGGACAAGACTCCCTGCTTTTGTTTGATTTGAATTTCCAAAATGGCTTACTGCAAGGCGAATCCCGCTCTTACCATACCAATGGGAAATTGGCGAAAAAAGGATTTTTTCTGAACGGAGATCCAATAGATGATTACGAAGCTTTCGATACGCTTGGTTTCAAATACCATTATGTGAAATTCTTGTATTCTTTTCCAGTGGAAGAAAAAATTTGGGAAGAGAATCAATTGAGTGCGCGCTACCTTTTTGATTGGAGAGATTCCATTTATTTTGAATCCTCGGACATTACATCTACCCAAAGTCTGGACCGTATGCTCGTGCAATTGGGAATTGGAGGCGATTTCTACGAAAAACCGTATTATGGTCGCCCAAGCATGGTGGATAAAACCAGTATCGATTACCAAATCACAAAGTATTACCCCAATGATGTTGTCGCTCGCGATGGAAATGTTTCCAACGGAAAAAAAGTAGGTTGCTGGAAATATTTCAGCTACGATGGGGAGTTTTTATACGAAGTGGATTACGCCGATACCATTCTTACCATTACGGATTCTGTTCAGTTCAAATCGAAGGGCATTCTTACGGATTACGACTCAAAAGGACAAAAATTGAGTGAAAGTTATATTATCGAGAAATTCGAAAAGTACGATTGTTCCCATACCGACCATTATGAAATTCGCCAATTGAGAACGATCTGGCAGGGAAACGATTCCATTGACCGCATGAATGGCTTTGTTAAGAATTACTACGATAATGGCGTAATTCAAAATGAAGGAAAGATGAAAGATGGTTTGCCATCCGGCGTTTGGAAATTTTATGATCCGTATGGTAAATTGAACCAAGTGGGAACGTATGTCTTGGGGAAACGAGATGGACGTTGGCTCGGCGGCGATCTTTCCAAAACGAAATATTTGGGAGATATTTGTTTGAATCCGAATTTGCCAAATTTAGAAGAAGAAATTAAATACCGCGAAAATTTGCTGGATATCGTAATTACAAATTATAAAATGGGTAAGGCCTTGAACAAAGAATTCTACGATGTAAACATGAATGATTTTGAAGAGGAAGAAATGGTGGAAGAAGGGGGAATTTTAGAAGAGAAATAGTTACGCATACAAATTGTTTAAATTGCAGAAACTGTAAACCGCGGCCAAATAAAACGGCTGAACAATTTTTGAATTCATTCCCCGAACTTCATTACCTTTGTTAAAACAAAAAAAACAGTATGATTCATCTGAAAACTTATACAGAATTACCGCTAGATGCGTCTATCGTTATCGTATCGGACAAAAAAACAAAGCTGGATAAATCCCTGCCGGATGAGGTAGTCTCTTTTCATAAGAAGTTTCAAAAAGGCGAAGACAAGTTTGATTTTCTGAAATCTGAAAAAGGATTCGTTTTCTTTGTAAAGGAAGGCCAAAATAAAGAAGAATTGAGGGTTGCAGGCGCAACATTGTTTGCATCCCTAAAAAAAGATAATGCTTCCATCGCTATTATCGGGGAAACAGAACAACTACTTTTGGTAGCCGAAGGAATTTTACTTTCTTCCTACCAATTCATAGAGTATTTCAAGGACGCAGCAAAAAAACGACATGGATTGAAAGAAATTTTCTTCCCAACAGCTGTTCCTCAGAAAAAAATAGACGAATTAAATGCCATTGTGAAAGCCGTTTTTTGGGCTAGAGACCGCGTAAATGAGCCGGTTTCGCATTTAAATGCTACACAACTTAGTGAACATATCGCTGCTTTAGCGCCAGAAGCGGGATTTACCGTGCAGATTTTGGAAAAAACGCAAATTGAATCTCTGAAAATGGGCGGTCTAATTGCGGTAAACAAAGGTTCGATTGATCCGCCAACGTTTACAATTGTGGAGTATAAACCGGAGAAACCGGTGAACAAAAAACCAATCGTTTTGGTTGGAAAAGGGGTGGTTTACGATACAGGCGGTTTAAGTTTGAAACCAACTCCAGGTTCCATGGACGTTATGAAATGCGATATGGGTGGAGCAGCTTGTGTTGTTGGAGCTGTTTACCTTGCAGCAATGCAAAAATTAAAAGTGCACGTAATTGCATTAGTTCCTGCTACCGATAATCGCCCTGGAATGAACGCATACGCTCCAGGAGATGTTATTACCATGTTTGATGGAACTACGGTGGAAGTACTCAACACAGACGCAGAAGGCAGAATGATTTTAGCCGACGCATTGGCGTATTCCAATAAATACAAACCAGAATTGGTAATCGATGCAGCAACATTAACCGGTGCTGCACTGCGCGCAATTGGAACGAAAGCAACGGTAATAATGGGAAATGCAGACGATAAAGTGTTTGACGCATTAACCAAATCCGGAGATGAAACACACGAAAGAGTAGTGCGTTTTCCTTTCTGGGAGGATTATGGGAATGACATAAAATCAACGATTGCAGATCTTAAAAATTTGGGCGGACCAAACGCCGGAATGATTACTGCCGGGAAATTTTTGGAGCATTTTGTGAAAGCACCATATATCCACATGGATATTGCAGGCCCTGCCTGGTTGGATGCAAAAGAAGACTATAAAGGCCAAGGCGGAACAGGTACTGGCGTTCGATTATTATACAATTTTTTGAAAAAATATAAATAATGGAGAAAGAGAAGGAAAAAGAAAAGGAACTCGGTAATCCAAATCCAATAAAAGTTGGAATCTCCATTGGTGATATAAATGGTGTTGGTCCGGAAGTAATTATGAAAGCCCTGAAAGATGCGCGCTTGCTTTTGGATTGCACGCCAATTGTTTACGGATCCAACAAGGTTTTCTCGCATTATAAAAAGGTTTTAGAGGAGAATGATTTTAACTACCAATCTTGTAAAACAGCTGACGAAGCCCAAATTCGTAAGATTAATGTTGTCAATGTTTGGAACGACGATATTGAATTCCAAATGGGAAGCGTTACGGAAATAGGGGGTAAATACGCTTTTTTATCCTTGGAGCGCGCAACACAAGATTTGGCATCCGGTAAGATTGATGTGTTGGTGACAGCGCCAATCTCAAAGGAAGCAATGGCTAAATCAGGGTTTAAATTCCCAGGACATACAGAATATCTAGCGGATTTATCCGGAATGGAAGACGCACTGATGGTGATGGTTTCAGGAAATTTGCGTGTAGCACTTGTAACAAGCCATATTGCTTTAAAAGACGTTAATTCTGCATTATCGAAGGAAAAAATTCTAGATAAAATTAAAACTTTTGAAACGAGTTTAAAGAAGGATTTTGGCCTGATTAGACCAAAAATAGCAGTATTTGGATTGAATCCGCATGCAGGAGAAAATGGCAAGATGGGTACGGAAGAGCAGGAAATAATCGCTCCGGCCATTAATCTAGCGCGCGCAGAAAATATTTTGGCATTTGGACCTTATCCAGCAGATGGATTTTTTGGTTCACCAACACGTTCGCAATTCGATGGCGTTTTAGCAATGTATCACGATCAAGGATTGGCGGCGTTTAAAGCGCTAGCCTTCGAAGATGGCGTAAATTACACAGCTGGCTTACCAATTGTAAGAACATCACCCGACCACGGAACAGCATTTGATATTGTAGGGCAAAATAAAGCTTCTGAATTGTCTATGCGGACCGCAATTTATGTTGCAATGGATGTGTACAGAAACCGTATTTTCACAAAAGAAATGAATGGAAATCCGCTGCAAATTAGCCCGAGAGAAAAAAGGAGAACAAGCAATGAATTGGAGTAATTCTATTTTTTTATCAAAAAAAAAGAAGAAAGTACCATTTTTAAGGTAAAATTGCTACCTTTGCCCTCCAATTTTTATACAGTGTGAAGTCGGAAAAAGAATATATTATTCCATTTATAGGCTTGAAACTGGGGTTTCATGAATACCATTTTGATATTCGTGATTCGTTCTTTGAAGAGAGAGATTATTCAATTGTTCACAACGGAAAAGTGACTGTTCAATTGATTCTGGAGAAAAAAGAAACAATGATGATAGGAGAATTTTCTATCGCTGGATCTGTTTCTACAGAATGTGATCGATGCACAGATATGGTGGAAGTTCTTGTAAAAGGAAACTACCGATTGGTGTACAAATTTGATACGGAACCAAGTGATGATGAAACACTGATTGTTTTGCATCCCGATGATTACGAATTAGATTTACACGATAATATCTATGAATTAATAACGGTTTCACTTCCAACCCGTTTATTGCATCCAAAAGGAGAATGTAACGAGGAAATGTTGGAGCTTTTGAAAAAGTATACGCTTCCACAACCAAACGAAGACGACGATGATGATTACGGCGATGAAGATTGGGATGAGGAGGACGAAGATGACGAGGATTGGGAAGATGAAGAAGACGAAGATGATGAGGACGACGATGGTCCTATTGATTCACGTTGGAATGCATTAAAAAATTTGAATTAAACAAAATATAAATAAAGTAAAATGGCACATCCTAAACGAAAAATATCGAAGACAAGACGTGACAAGAGA
>JBIKZR010000080.1:0-7820 GCA_044354635.1 Crocinitomicaceae bacterium
GTATCGGAAGGGTACAAGAAGGAATTAGAAGTGATCGGTGTAGGTTACCGTGCAACTGCAACTGGACAACAGTTGGAGATGTCATTAGGCTATTCTCATGCGATTATTTTAGAAGTTCCTCAAGCAATTAAAGTATCTGCAGACACCCAAAAGGGTAAAGCGCCGGTTGTTACATTAGAATCACACGATAAGCAACTTTTAGGCCAGGTAGCTGCTAAAATTCGTTCCCTTCGTAAACCAGAACCTTACAAAGGTAAAGGTGTGCGTTTCTTGGGTGAGGACGTTAGAAGAAAAGCTGGTAAATCTGCAGGTAAAAAATAATAGTTAAAGTTATGGCATTCAGTAAAATTAACAGAAGAGCAAAAATTAAAAGAAGAATCAGAAAAAGAATTTCTGGTACTTCAAAGGTGCCTCGCCTTTCTGTATTCCGAAGTAACAAACAGATCTACGCACAGTTGATTGATGATACTAATGGAGTAACATTGGCATCCGCTTCTTCATACAAAAACAAAGCTGTTGAGAACAAGAATAAGTCTGAGCAAGCTGCAGTAATTGGTAAAGAAGTAGCAGAAAAAGCATTAAAAGCAGGAATCGAAACTATTGTGTTTGATCGCAATGGGTATCTTTACCATGGTAGAGTTAAATCATTAGCGGACTCAGCTCGAGTTGGCGGTTTAAAATTTTAAGAAATGGCAGCACAAGTATTTAATAGAGTAAAATCTGCAGATATAGAGTTAAAGGACAAACTTGTTTCAATAAACCGTGTTACCAAAGTAACAAAAGGTGGACGTACATTTAGTTTCTCTGCTATTGTTGTAGTAGGAGACGAACATGGTGTCGTTGGTCATGGTTTGGGAAAAGCAAAAGAAGTTACTGAAGCAATTACAAAAGGAATTGATGATGCAAAGAAAAATTTGATCAAAGTTCCAATTTTAAGAGGTACAGTTCCCCATACTCAAAAAGGAAAATTCGGTGGTGCACAAGTGTTACTTAAACCAGCTTCTGATGGTACAGGTGTAATCGCAGGTGGTGCGATGCGTGCAGTATTAGAAAGTGTAGGTATACATAATGTATTGGCTAAATCCCAAGGGTCTTCGAATCCGCATAATGTTGTAAAAGCGACAATTGACGCTCTTTCCAAAATGAGAGATGCTGTAGCAGTTGCTAAGCAACGTGGAATCACACTGGATAAAGTTTTTAACGGTTAATAGATAAATCAGATGGCTACAATTAAAATAAAGCAAGTAAGAAGCGCTATTAGACGTCCAGCAGATCAGAAAGCTACGCTTATTGCGTTAGGATTTAAGAAACTGAATCAAGTTGTTGAAAAAGAAGCAACACCTCAGATTCTTGGAATGGTTAAGAAAGTACAGCATCTATTAGAGGTTGTTGAGTAAAACTTATAAATCGAATTAAAATGAATTTACATAATTTAACTCCAGCAAAAGGTTCTGTTAAGAGTGATAAAAGAATTGCACGTGGTCAGGGTTCTGGCCGAGGTGGAACTTCTACTCGTGGACACAAAGGAGCGAAATCCAGATCAGGTTATAAAACTAAGATAGGATTTGAAGGTGGGCAGATGCCACTTCAACGTAGAGTACCAAAATTTGGTTTTAAAAACATAAACCGAGTAGAGTATAAAGCAATTAATTTGGATATTATTCAATCGTTAATTGATCGTAAAAATATTTCAGAAATAACTCCTGAAGTTTTACGTGACAACGGTTTAGTATCAAGAAACGAACTTGTTAAAATTTTAGGAAGAGGCGAGTTAAAATCTAAGATTAATGTTACTGCTCACAAGTTTTCAGATTCAGCAAAAACTGTTATCGAAGGACAAGGTGGGAATTGTTCAGAAATCTAATTAACTTTGCCAACATTTTTTTAAAATGAAACGTTTTATACAAAATATTAAAAACATCTGGAAAGTTGAAGAATTAAGAAAAAGAATCCTTTTGACTCTTGGCTTAATCCTCATTTACCGTGTAGGTTCGTTCGTTATTTTACCTGGTGTAAATTACACTGCGTTAATGAATGCCAAAGCAAGTGGTGGTCAGAATACCTTGGAGACATTACTGTCTCTGTTTTCGGGTGGAGGATTTACCAATGCTTCGGTTATGGCACTAGGAATAATGCCATACATTAGCGCTTCCATCATTATGCAATTGTTAGGGATGGCTGTTCCAGCTGTCCAAAAAATGCAGAATGAAGGGGAGTCCGGAAGAAAGCGAATTAATAACTTCACGAGAATTCTTACCATAGTTATTTGTGCACTTCAAGCGCCAAGTTACCTAACACTGTATGTTGAATCTAAAGGTGCTATGCCGCCTGATGCTTCAACGTTTTGGTGGATTCAAACAATTCTTGTTTTAATTGCAGGATCCATGTTTGCAGTTTGGCTTGGTGAACGAATTACAGATAAAGGGATTGGTAATGGTATTTCCTTGCTAATCACAGTAGGTATTTTAGCAAGACTTCCAGAAGCCTTTACAGCAGAGTTTGGCTTTGCAGTAGGTTCAGGTAACTTGATTAAAATTGTGCTTGAAATAGTAGCGTTCATGCTTGTTGTAATGGGAACAATTTTAATTGTTCAAGGTGTTCGAAAGATTCCGCTAAACACAGCAAAACGTGTTGTGGGTGCTAGAGCAGTTGACGAGCAAGGAGCAAGAAACTACTTGCCTATTAAAGTAAATGCTAGCGGTGTTATGCCGATTATATTTGCTCAAGCAATTATGACAATTCCAGTAATGTTATTTGCTGGTGCGGCTGCAGAAGGTGGAAGTTTTATCACAAGAACACTTGGTGATATTTATGGTGTAAGCTACAATGTTCTTTTAGGTGTATTAATAATCGTGTTTACTTATTTCTACACGGCTATTATGATCAACCCAAGAAAAATTGCCGATGATTTAAAAAGAAGCGGTGGTTTTATTCCTGGAGTACGCCCAGGTGAGGAAACAGCTGAATACATAGATTCACTTGTTTCAAGAATAACGTTCCCAGGTTCTTTGTTCTTAGCAATAATTGCCATTTTACCTGCAATCGCTAAAATTGCTGGCGTGAATGATGCTTTTGCAATGTTCTTTGGTGGAACATCACTTTTAATTATGGTAGGTGTTGTTTTAGATACTTTACAGCAAATAGAATCGTATTTGTTAAACCGCCACATGGATGGTTTAATGGAAGGTACGCGTGTGAAGGGAAGACGAACAGCAAATGAATTATCCGGGTTTTAAATATGGCAAAACAAGCATCAATTGAGCAAGACGGTGTGATAATAGAAGCACTTTCGAACGCTATGTTTCGCGTAGAGCTTGAAAATGGTCATATTTTGACTGCGCACATATCAGGAAAAATGAGAATGTTCTACATTAAAATTCTTCCTGGTGATAGAGTAAAGGTAGAGATGTCTCCTTATGATTTGACAAAAGGGAGAATATCTTTCAGATATAAATAGGATAATACCTAAAACACAAAGAAAAGATGAAAGTTAGAGCATCAGTTAAAAAACGATCTGCAGATTGCAAAATCGTTAAGAGAAAAGGAAGAGTTTATGTGATTAATAAGAAGAATCCAAAACTTAAACAAAGACAAGGGTAATATTATAGATTATGGCACGTATAGCAGGTATAGATTTACCAAAAAACAAAAGAGGTGTAATCGGTTTGACTTACATTTTCGGAATCGGAAAGAGCACTTCAAGTAAAATATTGAAGGATAATGGAATTGATGAAAACATCAAAGTTCTAGATTGGAATGATGACCATTTAGCAGCTATCCGAAATTCAATCAATGAAATCAAAACAGAAGGTCAACTTCGTTCTGAAATTCAATTAAATATCAAGCGTTTGATGGATATTGGTTGTCAAAGAGGAATTCGTCACCGTTCTGGTTTACCATTAAGAGGTCAACGCACGAAAAACAATTCTCGTACGAGAAAAGGTAGAAGAAAAACAGTTGCAAATAAGAAAAAAGCAACTAAATAAGAAAACGCATAACGTTTGATGAGATCGAGCGTTAGCGCATTTAAGCGTTACGATTGATCAAGTGAAAAGTTAGTGCAGCTTACTTAAATTAAAATAAATAATGGCAAAGTCAAATCAAAAAAAGAAGAAGATCGTCAAAGTTGAGGCTGTTGGTGAAGCGCACATTCAAGCTACCTTCAATAACATCATTATCTCTTTGACTAACAATGCAGGTCAAGTTATATCTTGGTCATCAGCAGGAAAAATGGGCTTTAAAGGTTCTAAAAAGAACACTCCTTATGCTGCACAAGTTTCCGCAGAGGACGCAGCAAAAGAAGCACATGACTTCGGATTACGTAAAGTAAAAGTTTTCGTTAAAGGACCAGGAGCAGGACGAGAGTCAGCAATCCGTTCTTTACACAATGCAGGAATTGAAGTTACCGAAATCGTTGACGTTACTCCACTTCCTCACAACGGGTGTCGTCCACCAAAAAGACGTAGAGTTTAGTAAATTAATTAATAAAAAGAGCAATTCGATTATCGAAGGAAAGCCTTAATTCATAGTCGCTCTTTTAAATAAATCAAAAATGGCAAGATATACAGGTCCAAAATCAAAAATCGCACGTCGTTTCAGAGATCCAATCTTTGGTCCAGACAAAGCGTTAGACAGAAGAGCTTACGGTCCGGGACAACATGGCCCCAACAAAAGACGTGGTGGAAAACAGTCTGAGTATTCAATCCAATTAGGAGAGAAACAAAAAGCTAAATATACTTACGGAATTTTAGAACGTCAGTTCTCTAATTTGTTCGAGAAGGCTTCACGTATGAAAGGAATTACAGGTGAAAACTTGTTGCAATTATGTGAATCAAGACTGGACAACACCGTATTTAGATTAGGAGTTGCTCCTACAAGGAGCGCAGCGCGTCAGTTAGTATCACACCGTCACATTACAGTAAACGGGGAATTGGTAAATATTCCTTCTTACACTTTGAAAATTGGTGATGTTGTGGGGGTTCGTGAGAAATCAAAATCACTCGAAACTATTTCTTCTTCTTTGTCAACAAGCAAAAAGAAATACGATTGGTTAGATTGGAACGCTTCCGAAATGGCAGGTAAAATGTTGAGTATCCCATCAAGAGATATGATTCCTGAAAACATCAAAGAGCAGTTAATAGTCGAATTATATTCTAAATAATAAATAAGCATTAACATGGCAATTCTAGACTTCCAAAAGCCTGACAAGGTTATCATGATTCAGTCCGATGAGCATCACGGACAGTTTGAATTTCGCCCGCTTGAGCCTGGTTACGGTATCACAGTTGGAAATTCATTACGACGTATTTTGCTTTCTTCTTTAGAAGGATTCGCAATTTCATCTGTTCGTATTGAAGGTGCAGATCATGAATTTACTACAATTAAAGGTGTAGTAGAAGATGTAACAGAAATTATACTAAACTTAAAGCAAGTTCGATTTAAACAACAAATCGAAGGAACGGATAGTGAAACTGTAGTTATTTCTGTTTCTGGACAAGATAAATTAACGGCAGGTGATATAGGTAAATTTACTTCTGCTTTTCAAGTTCTTAATTCAGATTTAATTATCTGTAATATGGATGCTTCAGTAAAATTAGAAATTGAATTGACAATTACTAAAGGCCGCGGTTATGTGCCTGCTGAAGAAAACAAAATTAATGGTGTGCCTTTCGGAACAATTTTTATTGATTCTATTTATACTCCTATTAAGAATGTTAAATATGCGATTGAAAACTATCGTGTTGAACAAAAAACGGATTACGAAAAGTTAGTTCTAGATATCACTTCTGATGGATCAGTTCATCCTAAAGAGGCATTGAAGGAAGCAGCTAAGATTTTGATTCACCATTTCATGTTGTTCTCAGATGAGAGAATTACCTTGGACAGTGAAGTGAAAGCTGAAACTGAAGAATTTGACGAAACTTCGTTGCACATGCGTCAATTGTTGAAAACAAAGTTAGTTGACATGGATTTATCTGTTAGAGCATTGAATTGCTTGAAAGCAGCGGATGTAGAAACACTTGGTGATTTAGTTTCATATAACAAAAATGACCTTTTGAAATTCAGAAATTTTGGTAAGAAATCTCTTACTGAATTGGAAGACCTTGTAGATAATAAAGGACTTACTTTTGGAATGAATGTTTCTAAGTATAAATTAGATAAAGATTAGGAATCGAATAATATTTTGAGATGAGACACGGTAATAAAGTAAATAAATTAGGTAGAAAATCAGCGCATAGAAAAGCAATGCTATCTAATATGGCTTGTTCTCTTATTCAGCATAAAAGCATCAACACTACTTTAGCGAAAGCGAAAGCGTTGAGAGGATATGTAGAGCCATTGTTAACCAAGTCTAAAACAGATTCAACTCACTCGAGAAGAACTGTATTTAGTTACTTGCAAAACAAAGAAATAGTTTCTGAATTGTTCAGAGATGTAGCTCCAAAAATTGCTACAAGAGACGGTGGTTACACACGAATAATCAGAACTGGTTATCGTTTGGGTGACAACGCTGAAATGTGTATGATTGAATTGGTTGATTTCAATGATATCTACACAAATGAAAAAGCGAAGAAAACAACGCGTCGTTCTAAGCGTGCTGGTGGTAAAAAAGAAGACGAAACTACTGTTGTGGATACTGTTGTATCTGAAGACGTAGTGGAAAATGAAGTTGCAACCGAAACAGAAGAACCAACAACCGAAGCAGAAGAAAATACTTCTTCCGATGAGGAGACGGAAGTGAAATAATTTATTTCGATTCAAATATTTTAGGGTAGTGGAAACATTACCCTTTTTTTATGCGCTAGAGTTTCTTCCTTTCAAGATGAAACCCTAACTTTGTCAAAATTATTTAAATGGAAAATAGATTATCCGCAGTTTTAGTTTTGGCAGATGGGACAGCCTTTCACGGTGTTGCAATAGGAAAAATTGGCACTGCGACTGGAGAAATCGCATTCAATACCGGGATGACTGGTTACCAAGAAGTGTTTACGGATCCTTCGTACTTTGGTCAAATTCTTATCATGACTACTGCTCATATTGGTAATTATGGCGTACATGAGGATGAAATTGAATCAGAATCAATGAAAATAGCCGGTTTAGTGACTAAAAATTTCTCAGAAATCTATTCTAGAACATCCGCAAAAGGCTCATTAGAGAATTTTATGCAAGAAAGTGAAACGGTTGGAATTTCCGATATCGATACGCGAGCACTTGTTAGACATATCAGAAGCAAAGGTGCAATGAATGCAATAATCTCTTCTGAAAATTTAAATGTTGAAGAATTAAAGGAATTATTGGCAGAATCTCCTTCTATGGATGGTTTAGAGTTGTCTTCTAAAGTATCAACGCACGAAGCATACGAAATTAAACCTGAAAATTCTATTTTAAGAGTAGCATTAATTGATTTTGGTGTGAAGAAAAATATCATTCGCTGTTTAGTTGATCGAGGTTGCCATGTAAAAGTATTTCCTGAAAACACTTCAAAAAGTGAGTTAGATAGTTTTAATCCAGATGGTTACATGTTGTCGAATGGGCCAGGTGATCCATCCTCCATGCCTAATGCAATAAATTTAGTGAAGGAATTGGTTGATTCTGAAACGCCAATGTTTGGTATTTGTCTTGGACATCAAATATTAGGTTTAAGTCAAGGTTTGAAGACAGAAAAAATGTTCAATGGTCACCGTGGAATTAACCATCCAGTTTTAAATTTAAAGACAGGAAAAGGTGAAATAACATCGCAAAATCATGGTTTTGTGATTTCAAAGGAGAGTATGAATCAAAATAAATCGGTTGTTGTTACCCATAAGCACTTGAATGAC
>JBIKZR010000381.1:0-2562 GCA_044354635.1 Crocinitomicaceae bacterium
CGGCTCTTGACAATCCACAGTTTAAAAGTGTTTCTTTTAATTCTTCAATTTCAGCCTCCGACAAAGTGTAATTTACTTTTGGAATTGGATCTTGCCAAATTAAATCTTCTGTTGGACTATCAGCACCTAAATATCTGTTTTTTGGACCTAAATCTCTGTGCGTTAATTTGAACCAAGCTCTTGCAAAAACCTCAGAAAAATAAGTTGGATTTTTATGAAAACGTTCTGAAATTATTCGGTAAGCAGGATCCATTTTCATAGCCATATCGGCATCAGTCATAATAGGGTTTCTTCTAATGGATGGATTGAAAGCATCAACAGGTTTGTCTTCTTCTTTCATGTTGATGGGTTCCCATTGCCAAGCACCAGCCGGACTTTTCTTTAATTCCCAATCATGGTTCAATAATAAATCAAAATATTCGTTATCCCAACGTGTTGGATGAGTTGTCCATGCGCCTTCAAGTCCACTAGTAACTGTATCGGATCCATTTCCATTTCCTTTTGGGTTTAACCAACCCAATCCTTGATTTTCAATCGGACCCGCTTCTGGTTCTGGACCTAAAATTGAGGCATCACCATTTCCATGTGCTTTTCCAACAGTGTGTCCACCAGCGGTTAAAGCTACTGTTTCTTCGTCGTTCATGGCCATTCTTTCGAATGTGATACGCACATCGTGAGCGGTTTTTAATGGATCAGGTTGTCCGTCAACTCCTTCTGGATTTACATATATTAATCCCATCATTACTGCTGCTAAAGGATTTTCTAAATCTCTTTCGCCAGAATATCTTGTTCCTGGACTTCCAGATTTTGCCAACCATTCTTTTTCAGCTCCCCAATAAATATCTTTTTCAGGATGCCAAATATCTTCACGTCCACCAGCAAATCCAAAAACTTTTAATCCCATAGACTCATAAGCCATTGTACCTGCTAATATCATTAAATCCGCCCAAGAAATTTTGTTACCATATTTCTTTTTAATAGGCCATAAAAGTCTTCTTGCTTTATCCAGATTTCCATTGTCTGGCCAACTATTTAAAGGAGCAAAACGAAGATTTCCAGTTCCTGCACCACCGCGTCCATCAGAAATCCTATAAGTTCCTGCAGAATGCCAAGCCATTCGAATCATCAAACCACCATAATGTCCCCAATCAGCAGGCCACCAATCTTGACTGTCGGTCATAAAAGTTTTTAGGTCATTTTTTAAAGCATCTAAATCAAGTTTTTTGAATTCTGTTGCATAATCAAAATTTTCGCCCAATGGATTGGTTTTTGAATCATGTTGATGAAGTATATCTAAGTTAAGTGCTTTTGGCCACCAATCTTGATTTTTAACACCTTCGCTTAATCCTTTTTGATTTTGATGAAATGGGCATTTGCCGATGTCGTTTGAATGTTCCATAAATTTGTAAATATTTAATTATTTTGTTGTTTTTTATATGACCTTTTACAAAAATAGAAATTAAAAATCACCTAAGTATAGATAATTAATGTTTTAAATTTATTTTTTAATAGATTTTAATTATAGTTGTCTTTTTCAATTTTGTAGATTAATATGAAATTATGTTATATTTGTTTTTGTATAAATAATACAACAAATTACAAGTCATATATGAACCTATCCAAATTATTCCGAAAGAAAACAGTAGCCTCCATATTAAAACAAGTCGCCAAAAACGAAGCCGACGGACATCAAGCATTAGGAAAACACCTTACCGCTCGTGATTTAACCGCCTTTGGTATCGCAGCAATTGTAGGTGCCGGAATTTTTAGCACCATCGGAAAAGCAAGCGCAGATGGCGGACCGGCTGTCGTTTTCTTATTTCTATTTACAGCACTAGCTTGTAGTTTTGCCGCTTTTGCTTATGCAGAATTTGCTTCGATGGTTCCTGTTTCTGGAAGCGCCTACACCTATTCCTATGTTGCTTTTGGCGAAATCATCGCGTGGATTATTGGATGGGCGTTAATCATGGAATATGCCATTGGAAATATCACTGTTGCCATTTCTTGGAGCGATTATTTCACAGGATTGCTCGATAGTATGGGCGTGCATTTGCCGCAATGGGTTCAGATGGATTATTTAACGGCATCCAATGGTTTCCGTGACGCTTCGGCTTTAATTGATGCTGGAAAACCTTTCGAAAATTTAAGCGAAGGATTAAAATCGGCTTATACAGCTTGGTTAACAGCGCCCACAATTGGTTCCTTTCACTTGGTTGCCGATTTGCCAGCTTTGTTTATTATAGTGCTTATTACCGCTTTGGTTTATCGCGGAATGAAAGAATCTCGAAATGCTAGTAATTTGATGGTAGTAGTCAAACTCTGTATTATATTATTAGTAATTGCCGTTGGTGTTTTTTATGTTGATGTTGATAATTGGACTCCGTTTGCGCCCAATGGTGTAAGCGGTGTATTGAAAGGCGTTTCGGCCGTTTTCTTCGCATATATAGGTTTTGATGCCATTTCTACCACCGCCGAAGAATGTAAAGACCCACAACGCGATTTGCCGCGAGGCATGATGTGGGCGATAATAATTTGTACCGTTTTATATGTCATTATTGCTTT
>JBIKZR010000382.1:0-2551 GCA_044354635.1 Crocinitomicaceae bacterium
TTTTACATCTTCAATATCCGGAGAGAATTTTCCGTTCAACGCGGCATGGCATTTCGCACCGATTATCAGATATTGTGATGCTCGTGGTCCTGCTCCCCAAGAAATGAAATCCTTCGTTAATTGCGGCGCCAAATCAGAACTAAATCGGGTTTTCCCAACTAATTTCACCGCGTATTCCAAAACATTATCTGCAACTGGAATACGACGAATCAACTCTTGGTACTGCATAATTTGCTCACCATCTAATACTTTATTCAATTGAATTTCTACATCAGAAGTTGTCGATTTAACAATCGCTAATTCTTCTACATAAGAAGGATAATCAAGCCAAATATTAAACATGAAACGGTCTAATTGTGCTTCTGGCAAAGGATACGTTCCTTCTTGTTCGATAGGATTTTGAGTAGCCAAAACAAAAAACGGAGCCGGTAATTTGTAATTTACACCGCCAGTTGTAACGGATCGCTCCTGCATTGCTTCCAATAATGCGGATTGCGTTTTTGGCGGCGTTCTGTTTATTTCATCTGCTAAAACGATGTTTGAAAATAGCGGACCTTTGATAAATTTAAAATTTCGATTTTCGTCTAATATTTCCGATCCAATTATATCGGAAGGCATTAAGTCGGGCGTAAATTGAATTCGGTTGAAACTCAATCCCAAGGTTTGTGCAATCGTATTTACCAATAACGTTTTTGCTAATCCAGGCACACCGACCAATAAGCAATGTCCGCGTGAAAAAATGGAAATCAGAACCTGATCTACCACTTCATCCTGACCAACGATTACTTTGTGAATTTCATTTTTCAGTTCTTTGTAATGCTCTACTAATTGATTTATTGCTGTAGTATCTGACATGGTGATTTGCTTGTATTGTTATTTTTTTTTAATGTTTTCTAAAGATAAAAATCTATTTTGAAACCCACTTATTTTTGAAGTTACAATTTTTAAAAGAATCGTCGATTCGAATATATGCATTTCCAATTTTTGATTGTGTCCATTTAGCGATAGTGCGCTGTTTCTTATCGTTTTCAGCTGCTCGTTTGATTAATGCGTAATCGTCTTTTAAATTTGCGCGGTGCGGTTCTGTTCGATCCATTAAACGCACAATTCGAACTCCTTGTTGGCGGTCATAAATATTAACATACAAATTGGGCTGCGTTACATCGCCTTTTTCCAAGTTGTCTGTAAGCAAGAAAATTTGCTGATCGACTTGGTTTAAGTCTTCCATATCCCACGTTTGTTCGCCGGTAATTGGATTTGTAATAATTCCTTTGTTTTGTTTCGTCATTTCGTCGTTTGAATAGCGCACAACAGCTTCGTCCCACGTAATTTTCTTTGTAGTTAATAATTTATAACACGAATCCATTTTAATCGCTGCTTTTTCCAAAGCTGTACTACTGTATTCTGGAACAATTAAAATATGTTGGCACCAATAATCATCGCCTTTTCTATCTAACAATTTCACAATGTGGTAACCGTAAGTTGTTTCAAAAACTTCTGAAACGCCACCAACATTCAAGGAGAAAAGTGCGGCTTCAAAAGAAGGAACCATCATTCCGCGACTCGCTTCGATTTTCCCGCCTTGTGAAGCACTTCCTGGATCCATCGAGTGAATTCTTGCCTGCGTGTCAAAACTTTTACCTGTTGTAATTCCATTTCGAATATCGGTAAGTTTATCGTACGCCAATTTTTTATCTTCTTTGGTTACGGCAGGGTAAAGCACAATTTGCTGAAAACTCAACTGAGAATTAATTAGTGGAATGGAATCGATTGGAATTTTTGCGTAAAAGTCTTGCACTTCCTTTGGCGTTACCGTAATATCCAGCGTGATGTTTCTTTCCATTTCTTCCGCTAACAAACGATCTAGAATTATTGGGCGGAATTCCTCCTTAATTTCAGTCGCCGTTTTCCCGTAAAAAGCCTCCATTTTTGCACGACCACCAATTTGTTCTTCGATGACACGCAACCTGTTTTCCATTTCTGCATCTACCTGCTGATCGGTGATAACAAGACTGTCTAATTTCGCCTGGTTAATAAGCAATTCCTGGAACATAAGCTCCTCCAATATTTCGCAGTCCATTTGCGGCGTAATTTCCACCTTTGCTTGAATTGCCTGTAGTTTTTGCGCTTGGATTTCGGATAATAAAATGATGTTATCTCCAACTTGCGCTGCAATTTTATCTACAACAGAATTTGCAGGTTGTGCGAAAGAATAGGTGCTACTGAATACTGCGATACTACAAATTAATTTTAATGTCATGTTTTCTTATATATTTTGAATCCGTTGTATTTCGTTTTCAGTTTTTAAATTGTGGAATGTAAAATTCTCCGCATAAAGTTTAGCATAAGAATTCACTTTTGAAAAGTCTTTATCATTTTTTAACACGATGCTTATTTGAAGGGCTTTTCCAATCTTTATACCAGAAGGAGATTTAGAATAAAATCCGCAAGTCATTTCTTCCTGAAGAGGAGATTCAATTCCCAATTGTTTCATCCAAAGGTTGGCTTGGCTTTGTTGCGTTCGGTTTACTTTAGCAAACACGAAATCCAA